>JAICXU010000192.1 GCA_025934595.1 Polyangiaceae bacterium
AAAGCGCTCGACGATGACGCGCGCGCTCACATCTTCGCGCGCTCTCGCGACGCACATGCCGTCGTGCAAAGCGGCGGCAGCGGCGTCGATGTCGCGGCGAGCACGTACGGCGGCGTCCTTCGCTACACGCTCCACGCGGGCAAAGCGTGGGTCACGTCGCTCGAGCTTCCGTTCACGCTCGAGTGGCGGGCGTATTTTTCGGGGACGAGCGCTCGCACGAGCGAGCTTCGCGCGAAAGTAAGTGAGCTGAAAGAACGCGACAAGAGCACCTACGAGAAGATCATGTCGAAGCTTTGCGGCGCGTCGGAGCTCGCGGCAACGCACTTGCTCGAAGGATCGGGCCGGGGATTCGTCGACGCGTCCCGCGCGTTTTCGGAGGCGCTCGAGCAGCTCGGCGACGACTCGGACGCCCCGATCGTTCCGCTCGGATTTCGGCGCCTCGCGAACATGGCCGCCGTACAAAATGCCGTATTTTTCCCGTCCGGAGCCGGTGGCGGCGACGTCGGCGTGTATCTCGGCATGACGCCTCCGAGCGACGATTTCGAGGCTCGAGCCCAGCAGCTCGGCATGCGCGATCTGCATTTGAAGCTCGACACGCAGGGCGTCCGGCGGCAAATGGCAGCTTCTCCCGCAGAGAATTGACCTTATAGGAATCGCAAATGGCCAGCACATCGAGGTTGTCGGGCTTCTACAAAGTGTCCGTGCGTGAGCGTCGCGAGCTCGTCGCCGCTGCAACAGGCATATCGGCGGACGAGATCGGTGCTGCGCTCGTCGGCGGAGGTCTCGATGCCGATTCGGCCGACAAATTCGTCGAGAACGTGCTCGGCTGTTACGCGCTTCCATTTGCCGTCGCGCTCAACGTGCGCGTGAACGATCGCGATTACATCGCGCCGATGGTCGTCGAGGAGCCGAGCGTCGTCGCGGCCGCATCGAGCGCCGCGAAGATGGTGCGCGATGGCGGCGGATTCAAAGCGGAGGTCGACGCGCCGCTCATGATCACGCAAATCCAGCTCGTCGGCGTGCACGATCGCGACGCCGCGACGCGCGCGATTTTAGCGGAAAAAGCCGCGATTTGCGACATGGCGGACCGCGCGATGCCGGGCCTCGTGTCCCGGGGCGGCGGCGCGCGCGACATCGAGGTTCGAAAGCTTACGCCTCTCCATCCGGTGCCGGGCGCGAACGAGATGCTCGTCGTGCACGTCGTCATCGACTGCCGCGATGCGATGGGCGCGAACCTCGTGAACAACGCCGCGGAGGCGGTCGCCGATCGACTTGCCCAGCTCGCAAAGGCAACCATCGGGTTGCGCATTCTCACGAACCTCTGCGACAAGCGATGCGTGCGCGTGCGATGCCGCGTGCCGGCGTCCGCGCTCGCCACCGAATCGATGGACGGCTCGCGCGTGATCGACGGCATCGTCAATGCGTCCGCGTTCGCCGAGGCGGACCCCTATCGCGCCGCCACGCACAACAAGGGCATCATGAACGGAATCGACGCCGTCGTGATCGCCACTGGAAATGATTGGCGCGCCGTCGAAGCCGGCGCCCACGCATTCGCGGCGCGCTCGGGACAATATTCGCCGCTCGCCGTGTGGCGGCGCGAAGGCGACGAGCTCCTCGGCATGTTGCAGCTCCCCCTCGCGCTCGGCACGGTGGGCGGAACGCTGCGCGTGCATCCCGCCGCGCGCATGGCCCTGCGCCTTTCGAACGTGGAGAGCGCGAGCGAGCTCGCGATGGTCGCCGCGTCGGTGGGCCTTTGCTCGAACCTCGCGGCAGTGCGCGCGCTCGGCACGGAAGGCATTCAGCGTGGTCACATGGCTCTTCACGCACGTTCGGTCGCTCTCGCCGCGGGCGCGCAAGGGCACGACGTCGAGCGCGTCGCGCTGATGATCGTCGAGGCACGCGACATCACGCTCGAAGGCGCGAAGCGAGCGCTCGCCACGATTTCGGCCGCGGTCACCACGGACGGCCCTCGGCCGAACGCGTCCGAATGAGATAAGATCGCGACGTGCTCCTCGTCTATCTCGGCGCGCTCCTCGCTTCTGCGGGGACGATCACGCTGCAGCTTTTCGGTGGCCACGACGGCAACGTCGACGTCGCGCACGACGTGCACGGCGGCGGATCGCACGATCCTGGATTTTGGCTCATCTTCGCGAGCCTTCGTTTCTGGGCGTTTTCGTTCTTCGCGTTCGGAATGGTGGGGACGCTCGCGACATTTTTTCATCTCGCCGCTCCTTCGTTCATTCTCGCCGCCTCGATCCTTTCGGGATTCGCGTCGGGCGGTTTCGCCGCCACCGTCGTTCGTCGTCTCGACGCCAAAGACGCGAGCAGTCACAAGAGCACGGAAGAAATCGTCGGCAAGCTCGGTCGCGTGATCGTTCCGCTCGGACCGGCGCCCGGCAAAGTGCGCATCGAGGTCAAAGGCACGATCGGCGACTACGTGGCTCGCTCGAGCGAGGCCATTTCCGAAGGCGAAACGGTGCTCGTCGAAGAGTTCGACGGCGAAGAAGCGCTCGTGAGCCGCGCTCCGAAAGACCTCGAACCGTAGGTTCGCGAGACATGCGCAAGCCCGCGCGCTAAGCGCGGCCGGCCTCGTGTATGCTGCAGGGAATGCTCATCGTCAGCGGCCTTGCTTTGGCGCCGGTGCACAGCGTCGCACCTTCGGATCTTCCGTTCGATCCGGCGGATGTTCCCTTCATGCTGTTCGGCGTCTTCGCCGTGATCTTCGGCGTGATGATGCTGATGTTCATCCTTTCGCGATTTCTCTACATCTGCCGGCCGAACGAAATCCTGGTTTTTTCCGGGCGAAAACATCGCTTGCCCGATGGATCGACGGTGGGCTTCAAGGTGCTGCACGGCGGACGCGGGTTTCGCGTTCCGCTCCTCGAGAACGTCGGTCGCATGGACGTGCGCCTCTTCGGCGTCGAGGTGAGCGTGCAGAACGCGTTCTCGAAAGGCGGCATTCCTCTCAGCGTGCACGCGATCGCGAACGTGAAGGTCTCGACCGATCCGCGCAGCGTGCGCCAAGCCGTCGAGCGGTTTTTGGGGCAAGACCCGCGGCAAATTCAAATGGTGGCGCGGCAGACGCTCGAAGGCGTTCTTCGCGAGGTGCTCTCGCAGCTGACACCCGAAGAAGTGAATCAAGATCGTCTGAAGTTCGCCGACTCGCTCGTGAAGAACGCGAAAGACGACTTCGACAAGCTCGGGCTCGAGCTCGACGTGCTCAAGGTGCAGCACGTCTCCGACGATCAAAAATATCTCGCGAACCTCGGTCGCGCGCAGATCGCGACGATGCTTCGCGACGCGCAAAACGCGGAAAATCAAGCCCAACAAGTCGTGAGCGAGGAGCAAGCGAAAGCCAGGCAGCGCGCCGAAAGCGCGCAGCAACAAGCCGAGGCTTTGGTCCTGCAGAAAAAAAATGGCTTCCGCGCCGAGATCGCGAAGCTCGAAGGCGAAGCGAAATCGATCGAGCTCGAGGCCGACGTCGCCGCGCAAACGGCGCGCGCGAAAGCGGAGCAGGAGCTCCAAGGCATGCGCGCCGAGCTCGCGAAGCTCTACTTGCAAGTCGAAACGGTGCTCCCTGCCGAGGCGGCTGCGCAAGCGAACGCAGCCCGCGCGCGCGGCGATGCGGCGCCCGAGAAAGAAAATGGTCGCGCGGCGGCGGAGGCGCTCTCGCTCGTCGCCGCGGAGTGGTCGGCAGCGGGTGACATGGGTCGCGAGGTCTACGTCATCCAGCAGCTCGATCAGATCGTCGGGGCGGCGGTGAATCGCGTCGGGCAAATGGAGGTCGAGGCGCTCGAGATCGTCGACGGCGGTGACGCGGCGAGCATGTCGGCGCTCGCGGCAGGATTCCCGCTCGCCGTCGCACGCGTGCTCGAAGAGTCGGGCAAAGCGCTCGGCGTCGACATCTTGAAGTTGATCGGGTCCACGTCCGGCGTTCCGGAGCCACCGCAGACGACGCGCATCTTGCCGCAGTCGTCGGGCAAAGGAGGATCCTGATGGTCGGTATGACGCTCGTCCTGCTCGTCACGGGCATCGTCGTTCTCTTCGCGCTCAGCCTCGTCGTGCGCAATTTGCTCTACGTGAGCACGCCGAACGAAGCGCTCATTTTCTCGGGTCGTTCGCGCGCCGTCGGCGATCGCGAGATCGGCTATCGGATCGTGCGCGGCGGCCGCAGCCTGCGCACGCCGCTGCTCGAGAAGGTGTCGAGCATCGATCTCACGATGTTCACGATCGACGTCGTCGTGCAGAACGCCTACTCGAAAGGCGGCATTCCGCTGAACGTGATCGGCGTCGCGAACGTGAAGGTCGCCGGCGACGAGCCTCTCCTCGACAACGCGATCGAACGATTTCTCGGACGCGAGCAGCCCGAGATCATGCGCATCGCGAAAGAGACGCTGGAGGGCAATCTTCGCGGCGTGCTCGCGCAGCTCACGCCCGAGCAAGTCAACGAGGACAAGACGCGGTTCGCGCAATCGCTCATCGAAGAAGCCGAGCACGACATGCATCGCATGGGGCTCGCGCTCGAAACGTTGAAGATCCAAAACGTGTCCGACGACGTCGGCTACTTGAACTCGATCGGTCGCATTCGCGGCGCCGACGTACGAAAAAATGCGGCGATTGCGGAGGCAAGCCTCCAGGCCGACGCCGCCGTGCAAAAGGCGAGGAACACGATGAGCGCGGAGGTCGCACGCATCGACGCCGATCTCGAGATCTCGCGCCAGCAATACAAAAAGCGCATCGCCGACGCGACCAGCAAACGCGCCGCGATGATCGCGGAAGCCGAGGGTCAGGTCGCCGCCTTGATCGCGCAAGTCAAAGCCGAGATCGAGCAACAAGGTGCGCGCGTCTTGCAAGTGCAACGCCGGCTCGATGCCGAGGTCGTGCAACCGGCCGAGGCGGATCGAAAAGCAGCCGAAGAAAAAGCACGCGGCGAGGCCACGCGCATCATCGAGCAAGGGCGCGCGCAGGCGCAGGCGCTTCATGCGCTCGTCGAGCAGTACAAGATCGCGGGCCCGGCCGCGCGCGAGGTGCTCGTGCTGCAAAAGCTCTTGCCGCTCGTCAGCGCGATCAGCGGATCGGATCGAAAGCTCGCCGTGCAAAAGCTCACCGTCTTGCCACATCACTCGAACGGCGACGGCGATTGGGCGAAGAAGGCGATCTCGACGAACGAGCAGCTTCGCGCCGCGACGGGCGTCGATCTCAAAGCGCTCGCGCGCCGTTTCGGTCAAACTGGCGAATGAGCTCGGATCCCCGCCGCGACCTCGCGGGCGCGTTGCATGACGTCTCCAACGCGCTCACGGTGATCCTGGGTTGGGTCGCCGAGGCCCGAGACACGCACGCCACTCCCGAGTCGGTGGCGGCCGCGCTTCGCATCGTCGAGCAGAGCGCGCGTTCGGCGCGCGACATCGCACGACGTGCCATCGGTGTCCCGAGCTCGATCGCGACGCAAACGGAGAGCGCCGATCGCATCGCGCAGGAGCTCGTCGACGCGCTCGCGGTCGAAGCGCAACACGCGCACGTCACCCTGGCGGTCGAGAACGACGACACGTCGTCTCTCGTGATGCAGCCCGACGACCTGCGACACGTCGTCACGAACTTGATCCTCAACGCGATCGCGCATTCACCCGCGCACGGCGAGGTGAGGGTCACCGTCGGTCGCGGCATGGAAGGAGACGCGCTGATCATCGACGTCGAAGATCAGGGGCCTGGCGTTCCCGAAGCGCGCCGCACGACCCTCTTCGACGGCGTCACCACGCGAACCGGAGGCGCCGGCGTCGGCCTTCGCCACGCGCGCGCGCTTGCTCGGGTCAGTGGAGGCGACGTCGAGTACGTGCCGACTCCGACCGGCGCATTCTTTCGCGTGTCGTGGCCTCGCCTACGCTCGGTCGAATCGGTGCGAGCGCCGCCGAGCCACGCGAGCTCGCTCGTCGGAAAGCGGGTCCTCGTCCTCGAGGATGATCCTGCCGTCACCATGCTTCTCGAGACTGCGCTCGGAGCGAGAGGCGCCAAAGTCACGCTCGCACGCACGCACGCCGAGCTCACGAAGGCCGTCGCCGCAGGCACGCACGACGCTGCGCTCATCGATCTGTCGCCGATCGCGCACGACATCGAGGGATCGATGAAAATGGTGCTCGGTGGATCGCCGGGGATCGACGTCGTCTTCATCACCGGCAGCGCCGACAAGCTCCCCGAGCCGATCGCCAGCGAAGACGCACGTTGGGTCCGCAAGCCCTTCGAAGTGTCGGAAATCGTCGCCGCTCTCGGCGAGGCTGGCAGAGAGGCTGGCAGAAAAAAGACATGAAAGCGGTTGACGCAGGCGAGCGCGGCCTTTATTTCAACCGCGGCCTCGCGAAGGTGGCGGAATTGGCAGACGCACTAGCTTGAGGTGCTAGCGGGTAAAACCGTAGGGGTTCAAGTCCCCTCCTTCGCACAATAAAAAGAGCTCGCCTTTGGCGAGTCTTTTTTTGTGCCCTGTGCTGGTGGGCTCCGCCCCTCGTTCGCTCTGC
>JAICXU010000688.1 GCA_025934595.1 Polyangiaceae bacterium
ACATGGCCGCGCGCGGACGCGCGTTCTTGCGGCATGGCGGGTACGTGACTCCGGAGGAGGTGAAGGCGATCGGGCCGGACGTCCTGCGACATCGTCTCGTCCTCACTTACGAGGCCGACGCCGAAGAAGTGACGCCCGAGCAGGTCGTGCGGCGCGTGTTCGAGGTCGTCGAAGTGCCGTAAAAATAGGCATTTCGCAAGGTCTTGGTCGAGCCATGATTCCGAAAGAGCTCCTCGCTGCGCTGCGCACGATCGAGATCCATACCGCGCGCCTCGCGACGGAAAATCTGGCGGGCAACTACACGTCGAGCTTCAAAGGACAAGGTCTGGCGTTTCGCGAGGTGCGTCCTTACCAAGCCGGCGACGACGTCCGCACGATCGACTGGAACGTGTCGGCGCGCATGAACGAGACGTTCGTGAAAGTGTTCGTCGAAGAGCGCGAGATGACGGTCATGCTCGTCGTCGATCTCTCGCCGAGCGAGCGATTCGGAACGCGCCGTGCTCCGAAGACGCGCGTCGCCTCCGAGGTCGCCGCGCTCCTCGCGTTCAGCGCCATCCGCAACAACGATCGCGTCGGCATGATCCTGTCGACGAGCAAAATCGAGCGCATCGTGCCGCCGAAAAAAGGTGAGAAGCACGTGATGCGGGTCGTGCGCGAAATTCTCGCGTTTTCACCGAAGAAAACGCCACTTTTGCGACATGCGCCCGTTCTCGGCGCGGCCACGGATTTGAAAGGCGCGCTCGAGGCGCTCGCGCTCGTGTCGCGCCGCCGATCGATCGCGTTCATCATCAGCGATTTTCTCGCGGAGGGTTACGAGCATCCCTTGGCGCTGGCCGCCGCGAAGCATGACGTCATCCCCGTCGTGCTTTCCGATCCGCGCGATCTCGAATTGCCGGACGTCGGCATCGCCACGTTCGAGGATCTCGAAAGCGGCGAGGACGTGATCGTCGACACGTCGGATCCGCACGTCCGTGCCGCGCACGCGAAAGCGATGCAAGAGCTCGCGACGGAGCGGAAGCAACTCTTCAACAAGCTCGGCGTCGATTCGGTCGACATCTCCACGCACGCCTCGTTCGTCAAACCGCTGCGCGATCTCTTCTCGCGTCGCGCGCGGAGGATGCGCACGCGATGAGCGTTCGTGGCTTCACAGCCAGGGCGATCGCGATCGCCCTTGTTTTTTCGGCACATCATGCGCATGCGCAAGCCGACGCCGGGGCCGCGTCACGGCCCGCGTCCATTCATGGCTGCGTCGAGACGGCGAAGCATCCGCAGCTCGAAGAATCGTTCCCGAGCAGGGGCAAGAGCGGTTACGCGCAGACGCTCGTCGTCAAAGTGCATCACGGAAAAGGCGAGACCGTGCTTCCGCGCGGGCTCGATCTCACGAACGAAGCGGAGGCGAAGAAGCTCCTCAAAGAAGCTGGCTTCGTCGTCCCCGATCAAGACGGCGGCGCGGCGGCGAGGCTGAGCGACGCTCCGCCCGATCCTGCGCATCCCGATCGCGTGACGACGATCTTCGAGCTGCCGCTCGTCGCGCTGCCGGAGAAGCCCGGCCGCTCGGTGCTCGTGCTTCCGCCGCTCCCTGTGGCCGTTTCGCGGTCGAACGGCGAAATCGAAACGGCGTGCACGAGCGTGCACGCGATCACCGTCGACGACCCCACGTCGTCGACGCCGGACGCGAAGCCGAAGCCGAATCCGCCGCCGAGACCGCAACGCGAAGAATGGACGGCGCTCGAGAAGGCGCTCGAGACGATCGCAGGCGTCCTCGTCTTGGCCGTGCTTCTCGCGTACGCGATGTATCGATGGAGCCGGCGTCCGCGTCCCGTTCCGCCGCCTCCGCCACCGCGTCCGGCGTGGGAGGTCGCGCTCGAAAAGCTCGACGAGATTCGTCACGCGGGCCTTCTCGATCAGAAGCGATACGACGAGTACTTCGATCGCGTGAGCGACACCGTGCGCCAATATTTGGGCGCGCGTTTCGGATTCGACGGTCTCGAGTCGACGACCGACGAGGTGCTCACGGCGCTCAAGCGCGCGCCCGATGCGCAGCCTTTTTACGGTGAAATCGGCACCTTTTGTCGCGAGTGCGATCTCGTGAAGTTCGCGAACATGACGCCCGATCTCTCCGACTGCTCGCGCGCGCTCGACGCAGGCGAGAAGATCGTGAAGACGACGATGGCCGCGCTCCCGCCGCTCCCGACGCCGATCCTGTCGCCGCTGAATCCAGAGACGATCGCGACTCCGCCTGCACCGACCGCACCGCCGCCCGAGCCGCCACCGCAGGCCCCGCCGCCGGGAGAGCCGCCGTCATGATGAGCGCGCGTCCCGCACCCGTGAGCACGCGAGCCGAAGCCGAGCGCAAACGCGCCCGCGAAAAATCGATCGCCCATGCATGGCGAATCGCGGCCATCGTGCTCGGGACGATCGCGTTCATCGCGGTCGGGCTCGTCTATCCCGCGGTCGAGCGCGGAGACGCGTGGCGAAACGCACGATGGGAGCATCCGTGGTGGCTCCTCGGGCTCGTGCTCGCGCCTGTCATCGTGTGGCGAGCGACGCTCGGCGTGGACGCGCGCGTGCCTCGCCTCGGCCTTTCGACGATCGCGCCGATCGTGCGCGGACCTCGCGGATGGCGCACGGGGCTTCGCGATTTCCCCGGCATGATCCGCGGCGCCGCGTTCGTGCTCGGCGTGCTCGCGCTCGCGCGTCCGCAGGACGTGCTGAAAGGCGAAGAGTCCGACGAGGTCGGCATCGACATCATGATCGTGCTCGATCTCTCCGGATCGATGCGCGCGATCATGGATCAACCTCCGAACGATCCGCTCGGAGCGCAGCGCGCGCCGGCAAAATCGCGGCAAACGCGCCTCGACACGGCGAAGCAAGTCATCCTCGATTTCATTGCAGGACGAAAGAC
>JAICXU010000526.1 GCA_025934595.1 Polyangiaceae bacterium
ACATGGACGTCACCGACGAGCTCGCGCTCGCGACCGGCTTCGTGGGAGCGGGCGCCGCGCTGTCGTCGTCGAACAGCAGAAAAATCGCCGCGATCATGATGAACGGGCAGCCGATCATGATGGCTTTTTTGGCGGGCGGAAACCCTTGCCAATCGGCCTTGAACTTGTCGAGCGGCGAGAGATTGGCCGCAGGCTGCTGCACGGTTTGCTGCACGGCAGTTCCGCCAGGCACTCCCCAAGGCTGCCCCGGCATGCCCATTTGGCCTGGCATTTGGCCTGGCATCTGGCCTGGCATCTGGCCCGGCATGCCCATCTGTCCGGGCCCTTGACCCTGCATCGCGCCGGGCATTCCCATCTGCCCGGGCATTCCCATCGGCGGCATTTGTCCTGGCATTCCGGGCGCCATTCCCGGCATCCCGGGTCGCATTCCGGGCCCCATCATTTGCGGGCCGCCCATCATGCCGGGCCCCGCGCCCATGCCCATACCCATCCCCATTCCGATACCGGGTCGGGGACCTCCGCCCGGGCCGCGGCTGCCCGATAGATCTTCGATCGGCGCAATCACCGTCGATTCTTGCGCATCGAGCATGGGTCGACCGATGTTCGGTCGGGCCGCGGGCGCTCCCGCCGCCGGTCGCGGCGAGTTCACCATCGAATTCGCGGGCGCATCTTCGCCCATCGGGCGGAGCCGCGTGGACTCGTCGTCGGCGCGGTTCGCGAAGGTGCCGGCTCCCGGCCGGAACACTTGCCCTTTTCGCGGCGGGTCGGCCGCCATGATGGTCGGATTCGAAGGACGTTTGGGGCTCGTCGAGTCAGGGTCCTCGCCGCCCATGCCCGTCATCGGGCGCGCGATCGTGGCGTCCGCGTCGGCACCCGCGGCGCGATAAAAGAGCTCGGCTTTTCCGACCTCGATCGTGCTGCCAACTTGCACCTCGGTCCACGCCGTGGACACGCGATGCTTGTTGACCATGATGGGCTGCTTGTCGTCGGCGCTCTGTACGTAGAGCGACTTGCCGTCGAAATAAATGTAGCCGTGCACATCGAGCACGCCGGGACCATCGACGCGCCACATCCCGCTGCGGCCGATGCTCGTGGGATCGAGCACCTTGCCCGCGTTGAGCGCCATCGCCGACGGATCGCCGCGGCCGACTCGAACTTCGATTGCTGATGCGCTGGCCATTCTCTACTCGTTCGGGACGATCGTACCGAATCGCAAAGCTCGCTGTGAAACTTCTGGAGGCGTCATCGATTCGCGCGTCCTGCTAGTGCCCGCTGGCGCCGGGCATCTGCCCACCGCCGTTGGTGTTCTCCTCTATCATACCCCCCTTTTGACGACGCTCTTGGGCTTCGTACACACACGGCGGGAGGTCCATTCCGTGCTCGTGGAGCTGGTCGAGGCAGCGCGGCAAGATGCCAGTCGGAACGAACTCGCTCTCGATGGCGCCTTTCGCGTCCGTACCCTTGTATTTACGAACGAAAATGTCTTGTAGGACATACGCCTGGTTGTGCGGGTCGTAGCTCAGGACCTCCGAGATGTGGGTCATCTTTCGCGAGCCGTCCTGGAGACGCGCGACCTGCGTGATGAGATTCACGGCGCTCGCGATTTGGATTCGGAGCGCGATGAGCGGCATGTCGATGTCGCTCATCATCGCCATCGTCTCGAGACGCGTCATCGTATCGCGCGGATACGTCGCGTGGAGCGTCGTCAAGCAACCGCCGTGACCTGACGTCATCGCTTGCACGAGATCGAGCGCTTCACCGCCGCGGATCTCGCCGACGACGATTCGATCGGGACGAAGACGAAGCGTCGCCTTGAAGAGATCGCGAATGGAAACCGCGTAGCGTCCTTTCGCATCCGGCGGCCGACCTTCGAGCTGCACGACGTGCGTTCGCTGAAGCTGCAGCTCGCGCGAGTCCTCGATGACGACGACGCGCTCGCCGTCCGGAATGAACGACGAGAGCGCGTTCAGCATCGACGTTTTTCCCGAGCCCGTTCCGCCGGCGACGACGATGTTGAGCTTGCTCGCGACGAATGCGTGAAGCGCGCTCGCAGCGTCTTCGGTCATGGCGCCGAACCCGATCAAGCGTTCGACGGTGAGCGTCTCTTTGAAGAAGCGACGAATCGCGATCGAAGGACCGTCGGGTGCGGAAGGCGGAAGGATCGCCTCGACGCGCGATCCATCGGGCAACCGTGCTTCGAGGATCGGCCGCGTTTCGTCGGCGTGCTTGCCGACGAACTGCGCGAGGTTGCGGAGCGCGGCGACGAGCGCCTCACGGCTCGGGAACTTCGCGTCGGTGAGCGTGAGCTGACCTTTGCGCTCGATGTAGATTTGATCCGGGCGATTGATCATCACCTCGCTCACGGTCGGATCGTCCAGGAACGGGCGGATCGGTTCGAAAAACTGCAGGAGCGTCTCTTCGAAGACTTCTTGCGGGATGAAGTTCGTACTTTCGCTCATGGTCTCTCGTCTTTCTGATCGGTCTTGCTTCTAATCCGCTTCTAGTTTTCCTGGCCGGGCGGAGTCGCGTCTTGAAAATCGATTCGCGTCGGGCCGCTCGAACCAGAAGGCTGCGGCGGCACCATCGTCGGCGGCGCGAGGAGCGCGGGATTCGTCGAGCTCGGTATCGTTTTCAAGAGCGAGGCCTGCGCTTCCTCGACGTGCATGCCTCGCGGCTTGAGGCGCAAGTATTCGCGGAAGTGATGGTCTGCGAGCACGGCGTCACCACCAGTGTCCCGCAGAAGGACGGCCATTGCAAAGTGGGCGTCGGCATTGGAAGGCTCGGCGTCGAGCACCCGCTCGTAGGCGTCGCGCGCTTTGTCGATGTCGCCGACGGCGGAATACAAGCTCCCGATGACGAAGCGCGTGTTCACGTCGCGCGGCGATTTTCTCAGATGGTTTTCGGCATATTGGATCGCAGAACGGTAACGGCCGTCCAAGACACATACGCGCAAGAGCAACGGAAGGATCTCGTTCTCGTCGGCGCCTTCCTCGATGGCGGCCGCGAAGTATTCCTCCGCGCGCGTATTGTCGCCGATCGACGCGAAGCCTTTGCCGATCTCGACGAGACGCGCCGGCTTTTGGTCGTGCTGAATCGTCTTGATGTTTGCTGCGATTTCTTCTCCTCGCGTCGGAGCGCAGCTGCTTGCGGCGCACGCGACGAGAAGGGGAGTGATCCAGCGCCTTGCCGTCTTCCTACTTGCCACGTCCCAATTTCAGTCGGAGCTCGCGCTCCATGTTCGAGAGCCATGTCACGTAGTCGCCCTGCTTGCCCTCGGTGAACTGCAGCAAGATCTTCACTTCGCGGCGCGAAGCTTCGTCGTCGGGAATCGAGACGTCGTGCTCGAGACGCACGCGATGCGTGCGATAGTCTTCGTTGAGCTCGCGTCGAAGTGAGGCGGCCGCGCTTCCGGTTTCGGTCGCATCGGGCGCGTCGCCGGCGATCTTGTAGCAAGCGGCTGCGAGCTCGTAGATCGGTACCGCCGCGATGCCGTCTTGCACGTGAAAGGGACGACGTTCCCGCTTTGCGTCGGCGACGATGTTGCGCTCGCGCGCGAGGGCGAGCGCTTGATCCGGCACGCGTTGCGGACAGCCGTCGACGACCGGTCCGAAGAGCTCCGGCGGGTCACGCGGCGCGACGTGATTCGTTTGTGTGTCATCCGAAGAGACGAGGTAGTAGCCGCCCATCGCGAGGATCACGACGCCGATGAGGCCGATGGGGCTGGCTCCCTCTTTCTTCTTTTTGACGACCGC
>JAICXU010000052.1 GCA_025934595.1 Polyangiaceae bacterium
AGCGCACCGACGGCGAAATAAATGTCGGTGCGGGCATCGAGCGGACCGCCGACCGAGCTCACGCGCGTGCGCTCTCCGAGATCGTAGTGGACCGGCATGTTGCCCGGCACCGGGTTCGGATAGCTGTCGGATTCCATGCGGCAACGTCCGGGTCCATACGCGAGCGCGCGCGCCTCGGACGCCGGCGAGAGATGCGAAGCGTTGCCTTTCGCCGTCCAGCGTTTGTCGAGCTCGAAGTCGAGCCGCGCGACGTCGATGGCGAGGTTCGGTTGTCCGAACCAGATCGTTCCATCGGGGAGCTTGCCGGTGTGACACGGCGCGCACGTTTCGGTCGCGAGCGTCGCGTCGATCGATCCGCGCTTCAATCCGATCGGCAGGTCGTCGTTCGGATCCGGAATGAAGCCGAATTTCTCGAATTGGTTTCCGAAGAAATCAGGCTCCTCTTTCAAGACCTCGAGCAAAAAATCCACGGGCCACGCGCCGCCGGTTTCGCCGCCCCACGTGTCGTAGAGAAAATAATATTGGCCTTCCCAAAGCGGATCGCCCTTGTCGACGGCGTTCGCGACGGCGGGCTTCGGATAATTATCGACGGTGAACGTCTTCGGTGGCGACGAGCTCGGAGCGGACGACGAGCTCGAGCTGCATGCGATGGCCGCCGCGGCGGACATGCCGCTCACGAGCATCGCCAAAGCGAGCGAAGACCTCCCCGCGAAATTCCGCATGCCGGACGGTCTAGCCAGCTCACCCTGCTCGTGCAATAGGATTGGTCACCCCCATGAACAATTTTGCCTCCCACGTGCAGATTAAAATCGCATTCGGCATCGCCTCATTGGGCCTCGGCATCGCGATGGCGGCCTGCTCGTCCTCCTCGAGCACCTCGAATGGATCCGACGCCGGTTCTGCGAGCGACGGATCGACGAGCGACGCGGCGAAAGGCGGCGATGGCGGCGGCTCCGGCGGTGATGCGGGCGGTGGCTGCGTTCCCGTCGGCGCCCCCGGAAATTCGAAAGGTGTCGGCAAGTACTGCACGACCGAAGGGCCGTGCGTCGGCAACAATCAGGCGACGTTTTGCGCGGTCATCGGCGGCGATCCCAACGAAGATTTCTGCACGTTCGAATGCACACCGGTCGACGGCGGCGCGGATCCCTGCGGCGAAAACGCGTCGTGCGCGTGCGACCCGAGCAATCCCAGCCAATGCGGATGCACGCCGCTCTCGTGTCAGTAACGGCCGCGTCTACCGATCCGAGCACGTCACCGGCACCGTCGGCATTCCCGGCGGCGCGGGCTGCTTGAAGAGCCCCGGAGGGATCGGCGGATTCCACGTCACCTCGTCGTAACGAAACTGCACGTCTTCTTCCAGGCCCGGCACCTCGACGTGGATTTTGCGCGGCAGCTCCGCGTTGCATGTGGGGCCGCTCGGCGGGATCGGCGGATCGATCCCGTCCGGATCGACGCGCGGCTTCGCCATCGGCGCGGGCGAATGATCGTCGAGCTCCGCGTGATAGAGGACGAGGCCCTGCTGCTTCACGAGCACGTCGAGCACGCGGAGCCGTTGCTCTTGCCACGGCTTGTTCCAGTCCTCGTCGGTCGGCGCGAGATGAATTTCTTCGACCGCGTCGCGCGTGCCTTGGATGGTGACGACGTAGTAGCCGTGGCTGCTCCATGCGATCTGCATCGCGCCCTCGTCGGGCCCATTTCGCACGAGCACCGGCGCTTGTCCGCGCAAGAGATCGACGAGCACGTGGCCCGGGATCGGCACCGTCGTGAGGCGGGCGATGTTGCACGCGCTCGCCGGCCCCACGTAGAATTTTTTGTCGCGCAAATCCGAGAGGCCGAACGATTCGCCGTCGCTCGTGAGCGTCGCGATCGACGCGCCGAACGGGCTGACGATGTCCATGCGAATGTTCGCGGGCATCGTCACGATCAAGAGGAGGTCGCCGCGGATGCGACCCTCCTTGCCGAAGTGATCGATCTTCGCGCTCGCCTGCACGCCGTTGCATCCGGCGGCGGTGGCGCGCATGCGCTCGATCGCCGCATGCGCATCCGGGATCGGCGACACCGGCGGCGCGCGACCGGGGCAGCCGCAGAGCGCGAACGGCGAGAGCAAGAGGAGAAGAGGAAGTCGCATCTCGGACGTTATGTACTAGTAGATTGAGCTCGAATGAAGCTCCGCGGAAAGGTCCTCGTCGACGACGCTTGGCGAGCGCAGCTCGACGCGATCGCGGAGACGCGGGGATTTCCCGCATCTCATGACGTCGCCGACCTCGCGCGATGCGTGACGGCCGTCTCGCACGCGTACAATCACGAAGGGCACGACGCGTCGGAAACGGTGAAAAAGGCGGACGCGTTGTCGGCACGGCTGTCGTTTTTCTTCGTGCGCGACATCGCAAAAGGGTGGGGCGCGACGCGGGAGCTCGCGGCCGCAGGTCTATTCGCGAAGCCATCGCTCAAGGTCCTCGATCTCGGGGCGGGCATCGGCGCGATGACGTGGGGTCTCGCGCATGCGCTCGCGGAGCATTCGCCGGCGTCGCGTTCGATCGACGCCGTGCTCTGCGACGCGGATGCCGAAGCGCTCGCGATCGCGAAGGCGGTCGCCGAAGAGCGCGCGAGCGTCGGTGACGTGAAGGTCGCGATTCGAACCGATCGGCAGCTCGCGCCGTTTTCGCCGTCGCTCGCGGGTGCTCCGTTCGATGTCGTCATCGCCGGACAGCTTCTTTCGGAGCTCGATCGCGATCTCGAGCCCGCCGATCGCGTGAAGAAACACGTGCGTCTCGTGCGATCGTGGCTCGACGCGCTCGAGCCGGACGGCGCGCTCGTCCTCGTGGAGCCTGCGCTTCGTGATCGCACGCGCCATTTGCACGCGCTCCGAGACGCCCTCGCGGAAACGAAAGCGGCGACGATCTTCGCGCCGTGCCTCCATGCGGCCGCGTGTCCGGCGCTCGTGCGCGAAGACGATTGGTGCGCGGAAAATCGCGCGATCGATCTGCCGTCGTGGCTCGTCCCCGTCGCACGTTCCGCGAGCCTCAGGTGGGAGGGGTCGACATTCAGCTATCTCGTCTTGCGACGCGACGACGTTTCGCTCGCGCGCATGGCGGCTTCGCATGGAGTACGGTTTCGCGCCGTGTCCGATGCGATCGTCACGAAAGGGAAATCGGAAATTTTTCTATGCGGTGTCATGCCCTCGAACGAAGGTGAGTCCGTGGGACGCGTCCGCGTCACGCGCCTCGACCGTCACGAAACACCTGAAAATCAAGCATGGAACGAGATCGCGCGCGGTGACCTCGTCGCCACGACACCTCCGCCGAAGCTGCGCGACGGCAGGCCCGGCGAAGCTCGCATCGACGCCGACACGCGGGTCGAGCCGATCGCGATCACGCGGGAGAGGAAGACCACGTGAGGCTCCGCGGTCTCTACGCGATCGTCGATACCCGGTCGCTCGCCGCAAAAGCGATCGACCCGATCGCGTTCGCACGTGAGGTGCTCGCGGCGAGGCCCGCGGCGCTCCAGCTTCGAGCGAAGGACGAACGTGACGACGCGATCGTGAGGCTCGCGCGATTGCTCGTTACCCTCTGTCGCGAAGCGCACGTTCCCTTCGTGCTGAACGACCGCATCGATCTCGCGCGCGTGGTCGAATGCGAAATCGTGCATCTCGGACAACACGATGCGCCCGAGCTCGCTCGCGGTGTGCCGGTCGGAGTCTCGACGCACACGCCGGAGCAACTGCGTCGCGCGCTCGCTCTTCGACCCGCCTACGTCGCGTTCGGTCCGGTGTTCGCGACGTCGTCGAAAGAAAATCCGGATCCCGTCGTGGGCCTCGAAGGTCTCGCGGCTGCGCGCGCGATCGTTCGCGCGAGCGAGGTCCCGGAGACTCCGCTCGTCGCCATCGGGGGAATTTCGCGCGAAAACGCCGAGAAAATCGCGGAATTTGCAGATGCCGGCGCGAGCATCGGCGCGCTCGTCACGACCGACGTCGCAGCTCGCGCACGTGCGCTCCACGCCGCGCTCGGAGGCGAATCGTGAGCTTCATCGTCACGACCGCCGCCGTCGCCATGGGGCTCGCCATGGGACGATGGCTCACGACCCGCGCCTTGCGAAACGCTCCCGCGAAGCCCGTCGCGAAGACGGCGAAGACGGGCGCCGTGGCGAGCGCCGAGAAAATATTTCCGTGGGATCGCTTCGCATGTCGCCTCGGCGACGTCATCGTCCGGCAAGACGGCGCCGAAGCTTGGCTCGCGGGCGCGCTCGTGTTTTCCGAGGACGCGCCCGCCGCCGTGCTCTTCGTCGCGCCCGAAGCCAAGGTCGATCGCGCCGTGTTCTTGAGAGCGAAGCCGAGCACGGAGCTCGTGTGGCTTTCTCCGATCGCGGAGGACGCGTGGAAAGCGAGAGGCGCGGAGCCGCCGACGTCGATCGAGCTCGAAGGCGAGCCTTTCGATCGCATTCGCCGGCTGCCGTTTCGTGTCGAGCGAATCGGCGAGGGGGCGCCCGACCTCGGGCCCGATGTGATCGTCGCCGAATACAAATCGCTGCGGAGCGAGGAAAAAAGGGTGATTTCGATTTCTGGCGCCGGTCACAGTCGCGCGTGGCGCGGCGAAAAAATCGAAGTGGACTCGTGCGACGTTCTTCCGAGCGGATCGCGCACGGTATGATCGCCAGCTTCGGACGCGTCGCTACGGGCGCGCGTCAGGCCGATCGCATCTTCAAGATCATCGATTCGACGACGAGCTGCGCTGCGCCGTTTTGCTCGAGCTCACCGACCGCCGTCAACGCGAGACGCGAGCGAGCTGCCGCGCGCGAGGCTCGCGAGTCGTTCGCTCCCGCGCGCGCCTTCGCTTCTTCGGCGTAGTGTCGCGCGAGCTCGGTGAGACGGGGGACGAGGACGTCCTTTTCTTTTTTCGCATCTTCGGCGAGCTCGAGACCCAGCATCGCATCCGGCGACTCCACCGCCTTTGCCGCGCGGGCCACGAACGCGTCTCGCTCGGCCCGATCTTCCGGATTCGCGAGCGAAAGCGCGCGAGATGCGCTGCCTTCGGCGAGCGCCGCGATCTTCGCGAGATCGACGCCATCGACGCCGCGCGCGCTCAAGATCTCCAGCAAGGTCGCGTCGGACAGCGACGCGAAATGCACGCGGAGCGTGCGCGACAAGATCGTGGGCAAGAGCGCGTCGGGCTGCGTGCTGATCAGCACGAAATGCGTGCGCGCTCCGGGCTCTTCCAGCGTTTTCAAGAGCGCATTCGCGGCCGAGATGCTGAGCTCCTCCGCGCGCCTGACGATGAACACCTTCGCGCGTCCTTCGTGCGGCGGAAACGCGGCACGCGCGAGGACGAGCGTGCGCACTTGATCGATCGAGAGCTCCGCGGTCTCCGGATTTTTTCTTCCGATCTGCGCGGGCTCGTACAGCGCGCGCTCGAGAACGACGACGTCCGGATGTCGCGACACGCCGTTCTTCGGGAGCACGCGCTCGCACGCCGAGCACGCGCCGCACGCTTGCCATGATCCTTCCGCGCGCCGTTCGCACTCGAGCGCTTGCGCGAGACCGAACGCAGCGAGCTCTTTCCCGACGCCGTCTTGTCCTTCGAAGAGATATGCGTGATGCACGCGTTCGGACGTCAACGCTCGCTGCAATGTTTCGAGGGGAGCGGATTGCGACTTCAGAGATGCGAGGAGCGAAGGCACGCGCGCGAGCCTAGTCGAAGGTCGCGTGTCGGATCGAGGTCGATCCATCGTCGCGATCCATCGCGACGTGTCCGATTCGCGCAACTCCACGGAAAAAAGAGCGCGATCGTCGTGGAATGCGGCTTGCTCTGAAGACGCCCATGGCCGCGCCGAAAATTCTTCCGCCCCGTCCGATGCAAGCTCGATCCGCTGCAGCGCGTATGTCATGGCCGGCCACGTCGCCGCCGGCGACGCGAGGGGCGCCGCGTGCGATCGGGAGAGTCGCCGTCGCGAAGATTCCTGCGCCGCCCCTGCCGTCGGTGCGCATCGAGATTCGTGAAGCGGACATCGAGACAATCGAAGAAAGGCGCGTCGATCCGATCGACGTCCTCTTCGACGTGATGGAAGATCTCGAAGCCGCGGAGACGGCGGTGGAGGCGGGCGCGGTTTGCCTCGCGTCGCTCGTGCGCGCCATTCCTTCACGCGGCGGCATCGTGCATCTCTACGACGGTGTTGCGCACGATCTCGTGGCCGTCTATGCGATCGGTCGAAGATCCGAGCGTCTGATTCTGACGCGCGTCGATGAATCGGATTTGCTGATCGGCGCCGCGCTCCGCAAGCACGAGCCGATGGTCATGAGCTACGGAAAAGGCGGAACGGCGCCACGTCCCCTCGACCGCCATTTCTTGCTCGACGCGAAGAAGGACGTGATCGTGTGCCCGATCCTCGACGGCTCGCGATTCCTCGGCGCGCTCGAGCTCGTCGATTCGAAGCGATCGGAGGGTTTCGACAAAGCGTCCGAGCACGCGATGCAGTACGTCGCCGATCGCTACGCAGGATTTTTGGCGGAGCACGGCATCGTGCTGAACAACGTCGTGCCGCCGCCGTCGGGCTTCATTCGCTGAGCGCCGGCGGTCTCCTTCAACGATCTTCCGCTTCGACCTTCGCGAGCTCTTTGTCGACGTCGGCTTCGTTGAGCTTGCCTGCAGCCGCCGCGCGCTCGCGAGCGAACATGCGATTGAGCGTGCGGCGATCGATGCCGAGCACCTCGGCGGCTCGCGTTTTGTTTCCGCCGGTGCGGGAGAGGACGCGATCGATGTAGCGTCGATCGAGCACGGCGAGCGTCGGCCAATCTTCCGCCAACCCGCCCGGCCCGTTCGACGAGCGCGTTTGCCAATTCGTGGCGACCTCGGGTGGGAGATCTTGCGGCGTGACGACGCCTTCGCGCGCGAGAAGCGTGGCGCGTTCCATCGCATGCGCGAGCTCGCGCACGTTTCCCGGGAAATCGTAGCTCGCGAGCGCCTCGAGGACCTCCGGCGCGACACGAGGAACCGGACGACCGAGACGCTCGGCATGCCGCGCGAGAAAGTGACGAACGAGCAGCGCGATGTCGCCTTTTCGATCGCGCAGCGGCGGGACGCGCACGGTGACGACCTGCAAGCGATAGAGGAGATCCTCGCGGAAGCGACCGGCGTGCGCCTCCGTTTTCAGATCGCGGTTCGTCGCGGCGACGACGCGGACGTCGACCTTGATCGTGTCCGACGCGCCGACGCGGCGAATCTCGCCCTCTTGCAAGACGCGGAGGAGCTGCACCTGCATCTTCGCCGAGATCTCGCCGATCTCGTCGAGGAGCAGCGTGCCGCCGTTCGCCTCTTCGAAGAGGCCGCGCTTCGTCGCGTTCGCGCCAGTAAATGAGCCTTTTTCGTGCCCGAAGAGCTCGCTCTCGAGGATCGACTCCGGCAGCGCGGCGCAGTTCACGGCGACGAACGGCTTCTGCGCGCGTGGGCTCTTCGCGTGAATCGCGCGGGCGACGAGCTCCTTGCCGGTCCCGCTCTCGCCGACGATGAGCACGGTGGACGTCGTCGGAGCCACCTGCGCCACCGTCTTGTAAACCTCGATCATCGAAGGGGCGGCGCCCACGATCTTCGCGCCGTCGGCGATCGGCGAGGCTTCTTTTTGCCCTTCCGGCGAAGCGGCGAGCCGCTTTCGCGCGACCGCTTCCGCGACCATTTGCTTGAGGAGCATCGGCTCGATCGGCTTCGGGATGTACTCGTAGGCACCGGACGAAACGGCGTTCATGGCACCTTCGACGTCCGCGAAGGCGGTCATCAAAATGACCGGGACCGTTTTGTTCTCCGCGCGCACCTTCGCGAGGACATCGTGTCCGCTCGTGTTGTTCGCGAGGTGGATGTCCGTGAGCACGAGGTCGTACGTCCCGAGGCGATGGGCCGGGGGCAGCTGGTCAGCGCGCTCGAGCAGATCGACCTTGTAACCCTCGGTCCGGAGCACCCGAGCGAGGAGCGAAGCGAGCGTTTCGTCGTCCTCGAAAAGGAGAATTTGACCCTTGATGCCGGGTTCCACGGGAGCGCCTTTCACTGCCTGCGTATCGACCACGTTTGCCTCGCTCGGCGCGAGACGATTCGTCCCGGCCCCTTTGGGTTGTCCCCGACTTACCGCGCTTTTCTGAGTGTTTTCGGTGCCCACGGCCGCCTCATCGCAAGGGTTGCGCCACCCGGAAATGATTCGCGAGCTCGGCAAAGACGGCTATCACGGACCTGTGCTCGACCTCGTCCGATTGGCGGAGCATATCCACGGGCACCTCGGATGGATGTCCGTGGCCGTGTTGATTCATCCCGCAATCGTCCTTTGGCGGAAGCCTCGCGCGGATTGGGCGGTCGGGCTCGCCGTCGCGTTCGCGACGCTCGTCGGCGCGCTCGGCGTATGGCTTTACGGGCCGTACCGCGAGAAAATCAAGCAGTCGCTCTTCATCGCATCTCCGAAAATGGGCTTTTTCTTCGAGCGAAAAGAGCACTTGGCGTTCGGAGCGATCGCGCTCGCGTGGGTCGGCGCGCTCGCCTATTTCGCCGGGCGCGTGCCCTCCGCCGAGCTCGCGCCGTCGATGCGCGATTCGCTCCGGCAAGCCTCGCGCACGGCATTCACGGCCTCGGCGGCGCTAGCGCTCGCAGCCGCCGTCTTCGGAACCGTGGTCGCTACCTTCAAGTCGTTCTGAAATTGGAGCTACGCGAAGCTACCGGTGGCGTAGTCGTGATGAAAGCGCGCGTCGCGTCGTTGCAATGATCGACGACGCACTCGATTTGTTTCGCGCGAAAGCGAAGAGACGCGGTCGACGTAAAGACGGCGATGCGTTCGTTCCGGCGACCTTGCAGCGAGATAGCCCTGATGGCAGTACGTCGGCGGCCGGTCATGCTCCGAGATCCGTTGGCACGTCTGGGCGTCGTCTTGTCGTTCGCGGTAATCGTGGGCGCTTGCTCCGACAGCGGCGAGCCCGATTTTCCGATGACGGCGAGCCCGTCCCACGCATCGATGTTCGGAGCGATCGATCTCGATCTCCAAGGAGACTTCTCGCATCTCGGCGCGATTCACGGCGTGACGGTGAATGGAATCGTCGCGCTCGACGTTCGCGCGACTCCGACTCACGTGACCGTGCGTTTGCAGGGCTCTCCCGCTGCCGGGCATGCAACGATCACCGTGACCGGCGATGGCGGCATCGTCCGCAACGAGTCGGCGTTCGCGTACGACCTTCCCGCGGGCGGCGCTCCGATGAAATGGGCGGCCTTCGGCGCGAGCCTGACCCAAGGCTTCGAATCGGCCGGTCTCAGCGCGCACAGCGAGACGATGAGCTTCGGCGCACAAGTGGCGAACGCCGCCGGCGCTTTTCTCGGTCCGCCGCTCGTCGTCGACAATTTCGTTCCGCCGCTCCTACCGAGCGCGTTCGTCAGCGACTGCAACACGACATTCGACGTGAGCACGGTCGCCGGCACCATCTTGCAAAGCATCACCGATCCGTCGACGAGTCAGATCGACTACCGGCGCGCGCGGCTCGATTCTACGCTCGTCACGCGCAACTTCGCAGTGGGCGGCGCTAACCTCTCTGACATTCTCTCGCCCGCGACGGGCGGGCCGAACTTCATCGAACGCGTCGTCGAGCTCCCCGACGGCGATCCACTGCGGCTCGCGGCGCCGCTCACGCTCTCGCAGATCGATCGTCTCGTGCAGTTCGATCCCGACGTCGCCGTGTCTCTCGATCTGCTCGCGAACGACAGCGACTCCGCGGTCACGCAGACCGACGACCTGCATCCCGAGATGATGACCGACCTCACCACGATCCAATCGGAGCTTGCGACGATCGCGAGCCGTCTCGGTGCTCTTCACGGCGACTACTTCATTTCGAATCTGCTCGAGCTCGACGCGCTGCCGACCATCGCGGACTTGCGCGCGCAGCGCATCGCGGCGGGCACCGACACCGAGCAAAGCTTCGACGCGAAAGTGGCGGCCATATCGAGCGAGATCGACGCGTACAATGCGGCGCTCGGCGCGGCGGTCGCGCCGTATCCGAACCTGCACGTCGTCGACATGCGAACGTGGAGCGCGACCATCATCCGCGACGGCATCGTGGTGGGAGGCGAGCAGCTCACCGGAAAAAAATTCGGCGGTCTACTCAGCCTCGACCATCTTCATTTCACCGACACGGGCTATGCCCTTGCCGCCAATGCGTTCATCGACGCCATCAAC
>JAICXU010000272.1 GCA_025934595.1 Polyangiaceae bacterium
AAGGCGCCGCGCTCGTCACGCGCATCGAAGGCTCGTATTCCAATGTCGTCGGCCTTCCGATCGCAGAGGTCGTCGTCGCGCTCGCGTTGCTCGGGCTTCGGAAGTGAGTCGAGCCTCGCGCGATCGAACGGCGATCGCCGCGCTCGCGCTCTTCACGCGTCTCGCCTTCGTCGCCTGGGGCGCGTCGCGTTTTCCCGCCGCCGCCGACGGCACGTACTACGACAAGATCGCGACGCGCATCGCGTCCGGAAATGGCTACACCTGGGTGTGGCCCGACGGCGCCGTCACGTACGCGGCCCATTATCCGATCGGATATCCCGCCATTTTATCGGTGTTTTATGCGATCTTCGGATCCGCGCCGGTCGTCGCGATGCTCGTCAATTCGGTGTTCGGCGCCCTCTGCGCCGTCGCCGCGTACGAGCTCGCGCGCGCGAGCGGGTGGGGAAGACGGGCGGAGATCGCGTCGGGAGCTCTCGTCGCGATCCATCCTGCGCTCGTCCCGTACACGATCGCGATCATGACGGAGGGCGTGACTGCCTCGCTCCTCATGATCGCCGCGGCGTTCGCGGCGCATCATCGGCAGCGGAGAACGAACACGACGCTCGTGCTTCTCGGCATCGCGCTCGGCGTCGCCACGCTCGTGCGTCCGCAATCGATCGCGCTCGCGCCGGTCTTCGGATGGATCGCGTCGCGCGGATCGATCGCGGCCCGAGCTCGCACCGCGGCGATCGCGCTCGTGGTCGCCGTCGCGTGTTGCTTGCCGTGGACCGCGCGCAATTGCGTGCGCATGCACCGCTGTGCGCTCGTCTCCGTGAACGCCGGTTGGAATTTGCTCATCGGCGAAGCGACGGAGACCGGAGCGTGGCAACCCGTCGACGTCCCCGACGCCTGCAAAACGGTGTGGGACGAAGCGGAAAAAGACGCGTGCTTCGAACGCGCCGCGCGCGCGAAAATAAGGCAAAATCCCCTAGATTTCGTGGAGCGCATGCCCGACAAGCTCGCCGTCACGTTCGATTATTTCGGCGGCGCGCCCTGGTATCTGCACGAATCGAACGCGAGCGCCTTCTCGGATCGCGCGAAACGAAATCTCGGGATCGTCGAGACGATCTTCTCGCGTCTGGTCCTTGCCGTCGCGCTCCTTGCGTTCGCGTGGCTCGCGCGAAAAAATGCGCAGCTGTCGGCGCTCGCGGCGCTCGCCGGATTTCCGTTCGCGTTTCTCCGGCACGCGTGGCCCGGCTATCTCGCGCTCGCCATCGGCATTTTCGGCTCGAAGCATGCGCGAAGGAATCCCGCGCTGGCGACGACGGCATGGATGCTCGCGGCGACGGCGGTCACACACGCGATATTTTTCGGAGCCGGTCGTTACGGGCTCGTGTCGTCGCCGTTTATCGTCGTCGTTTGCGCCTCGGCCGGAGCGCGGATGTTGCGCGGAAATCCGAGACCGTCGCTCTCGACCGCGTCTTTCAAAAACTCTTTCAAGAGATCCTGATTCTCGCGTTTGATCGCGCGACGGAGCTCGAGAAGGGTCGCGCGCGATCCGTGACGCGCGAGCGCTTTGTACTGGAAAAATCGGACGAACGCGTCGTCGTCGAGCACGGTATCCACGCCGCCAATCCACGGGGCATCGGGCGAAGATGCCATGGCGACCGCGTTCCAGGCCGTAGCTCGCATTCCGGCGACTCGGCTGCGAAGCTCCGGAATTGCGTCGCGCAGGGCGGCATGCGGATCGCCGGACAACGCGACGGGCCCGAGCGGCGAATCATTCACGCCCGCCGTTTGATGCTCGGCGTCTTCGTTCGCGAACGCGCGCGCTCCCACCGTCTGTTGCAAATGGAGCGCGCCGACGGCGATGTCGGTCGCGAGCTCGCGCACCATGTCGCTCATCGTGCGATCGGCATACGCTTGCCACATGTCGTCTTCGTGATCGAACGCGTTCTTCGGTCCGCCGGTCATGCCGCGCCCGCGGAGCTCACCGCGCCACGTGAGCGCGTGATCCGATTTCGTGAACATCGAGCAATTCAGATCCGCGTAGAGCACGGCGATCGCGTGACGAAGCTCGGTGTCGGTGCGGAACGCGAATCTGTCGAGCTTGCATTGTACGATGTAGCCGCCCGGCTCTCCGCCCCGGAGCGCGCGCGCATCGAGCTCGCTCGAGATCGCGGAGGTGAGCACGTCGTTCGGCGGCGGCGGATCGAGCACGTAGTCGCCGGGCACGACGGGATTCGTCTCCTGAGGCAGGGAAATCGGCTGGAAATCGATGGTCGTGGCGCCCGCTTCGCGTCCTTGCGTCACGCATTGCGGCTCGTGGAGAGCGACGTGCGTGCTGCCGCAACCGGCCGAGAAAAGAAGAAAAGAGACGAATGAAATGCGTGCAGTCTTCACGGATTCCGAAAGCGCACCATTGCGCGAATCCGCTCGCGGTGCCAGCATTCTCGACGTCGACGCCCAGAAGGCGATCGCTGGTCTCGACATGACACGTGCATGTCGAGACGAGAGGAAAGTCCGAGCTCCGCAGAGCACGATGCCGGGTAACGCCCGGTGACAGCAATGTCGAGGAGAGTGCCACAGAGAACAAACCGCCGCGGGCGACCGCGGTAAGGGTGAAAAGGTGGAGTAAGAGCCCACCGCGCGATCGGTAACGATCGCGGCATGGCAAACCCCATCGGGAGCAAGGTCACATAGGCGTGCGTTCGCGAGGAAGCTCGCGCGAGGGCGGCTCGTTCGAGTCCTTCTCGAAAGAGAAGAAGCGCACGCGGGTAGGCTGCTCGAGACGTCCGGTGACGGCCGTCCTAGAGGAATGATCGCTATCTCACGCGAGGTGACTTTCGTGAGAAACAGAACTCGGCTTACGGAGACGTCGACCGCGGCCTCCAACGAAAGTTGGAGGCCCGCGTTTTTTTGTGGATCGCGGGGGCTCGCAATTTCGATCCAGAAGGACCGGGAAAGCGGGGCTGGATGACCCCAACAAGCCAGGCTAACTATCGGAAATCATTAGTGAGGTAAATGTAGGACAACGTGGTACGAGAGCTGCTTGGCATCGGGGCAATGAACCGCTGGATGGGATGGGCGCTCGCCGCGATGTCGACGATGCTCGCCGCAGGATGCGCGGCCGACGCTCAAGACGCCGCCGATTCCGATTCGGGAGATGACGCCGTGGTCGTCGACACCAGCTCGCCGCGGGCGCGCGCGCAATACGATGCGAACGTCGCTTTCGCGCTCGGCTACAAGCCGCACTGCACCGCGAAGAGCAATCGTCCGCGTGTGATCGTCACGGGCTTCGGTCGCTTTCTCGAGAACGCCGACAACGCGACGGGTCGTATCGTGAGCTCGCTCGTGCCTGCCGCGAAGTATCCGGAGACGACGGCGCCGCCGCCGGGTCCCGACGGTTGGTCGGTGGATCCTCCCGCGCCGCAGACGAGCGTCGCGATCGGGACGGTGACGTTGCCGAATGCAGGCGAGGTCGACGTCTGCGCGATGATCGTTCCCGTCTACTGGGATCTCTCTTCGATCTTGATCGCGAAAGAGATCGACGCGTTCAAACCGCAGATGGTCTTGATGAACGGCATCGCGGGCGACACGCAGGATCTTTGGATCGAGCTCGGATCCGTCAATCTCGCGATGACGCTGCAAGATGGATCCGACGTCCTCACGCCGGTTCCACCGGCGGGCCAAACGCAGGCGCCGATCGTGGCGTCGGCGTCGAAAGCGGACCGCGCGCGCGGGTTGCTCATGTCGTGGGACAGCGTGAAATCTGCGGCAGAACAAGCCGTATCATCGCAAGCCGATGTCACCGCGAACGGCGAGAAATTCGGTGATCTCTTGCCGGGCGTGAAGCTCGGTGGATTTCCGCGATCGAGCAACACGTACCTTTGCAACAACACGACGTATCTCATCAACTACTTGATGGGTTACCCCGGCCGCACGGTGACGCTCTTGAAGGCGAGCAAGCCGGTGCGCGGCAAACCGAACTACGTGAGAACGAGCATCACGGACGACGCGCGCAACGTTCCGCGCACGTTCATGCATTGGGCCTCGAAGATCACCGACGACAAGAGCTTCGCGACCGCCGGCTCGGAGGTCGTGAAGGCCGTCATCGACGCACAGCTCACG
The DNA here is from genome assembly GCA_025934595.1 of Polyangiaceae bacterium. Lineage (GTDB taxonomy): Bacteria > Myxococcota_A > Polyangia > Polyangiales > Polyangiaceae > JAICXU01. The sequence continues at coordinate 4,111 of JAICXU010000272.1, forward strand.
GCGATCGCGAACGGCGACCTGCCCACCGTCGGCGACAACGCGAACGCGGACGAAACGCTGGGCGGCGATACGTTCTAACGAAACCGCCAAGCCGCAAAGGTCGCCAAGGATCGAAGGATCCAAAATCCAGATCTTCTCCTTGGCGTTCTCGGCGCCTTGGCGGTTTGCCTATCTTAGGGTCACAGCGGCGGCAGCCGACTATGCCGAGAACGAGGATCCGCAGCCGCAGGTGGACTTCACGTTCGGGTTGTTGAACTTGAATCCGGAGCCGTGCGCGCCTTCGACGTAGTCGATCTCGGTGTCCTCGAGATATTGGAACGAGAGCGGGTCGACGTAGAGCTTCACGCCGTTCGATTCGAACTCCTCGTCGAGGTCGCCGATCTTGTCTTCGAAGTAGAGGTCGTAGCTGAAACCTGCGCAGCCGCCGCCGACGACGCGGAGACGAAGGCCTTGGCCGTCGAGGCTCTCCGACGACGCGATCTCTTTGACCTTGGTGGCCGCTTTTTCGGTGATCGTGATCATGTTCTTTTCGGACTATAGGTCGGCGGACGAGTTTACGCCACCCCGGTTTTTTCAGTGTTTCCGGGAAGAGAGCGGTTTTCAGCGCCTTTCGGCGATGAGGGCGAGCGCGCCATCGTCGCATGCGACGACGAACGCCGGATCGCCAGGCGCGCCTCGGATGGGCGCGAGCCCGAGGACGTCCGCGCTGCGGGATCGACACACGGTGCCGTCGACACGCGAAACCGTGCCGTCGGCGGCGACGACGCCGACGTCGTCCTCGATCGAGAACGCGACGTCTCCCGCCGCGTCGACCACGAGCGGCGCGTGGCCTCCGACCGTCGGGCCGGCGACTCCACCGTCGGCGAGGACGCTGAGCGGCGACGACGTGACGGGTGTTTGCTCCATCTCGCCCGCGCGATCGAACGCGAGCACGGACGCGCCACGCACGCCCTTCGCCAGCATGAGCGCAGAAGAGCCACGCATCGCGACGGGCCCGATGAACAAAAATCCGGACGAGACGGCGCGCGGTACGACGACGCCTTTGTCGATGTCGAGCGACAGAAGGCGGGCGCCTTCGACGACGGCGAGAAGCGTATTGGAGTCCGCGAGCGTGGCGCCGCCGACGACGCGCGCCCCGAAATTTCCGATGCGCTCGACGTCACGACCCGGTGTCCACGCGTAGACGACGCCCGAGTCCGCGACGGCGAGCACGCGACCGCGGGAGGCGAGAAGCGAGCCGTCGATTTCTTCCGGAAGCGCGGCGCGGGCGCGAATTCCGCCGCGCGCGTCGAGGACGTCGAGCTCGGGGCCCGTCGCGACGACGACGCCGCCGTCATCGAGCGAAAGGGGAGAAATGTGGCCCAAAATGCTGGGCTCGCCGCCGACGCGCGTGCGGAAGACGACGCCGGTCTTTCTGACACCGATCGCGACGCCGCTCGATGCGACGACGACGATGGTGCCATCG
>JAICXU010000315.1 GCA_025934595.1 Polyangiaceae bacterium
CACCGACATTTCGGATCTCATCGAAATCGGGATCGGCGGTCGCCCGGTCGCGCAGCTCTTCAAAGGAGAGCGCCGGTACGACATCACATGCCGTTTCACCGACGCCGTGCGTTCGAGCGCCGAGGCGATCGGCAACTTGAGCGTCGTCAACGGAAGCGGCGCGCGCATCCCACTCTCCGAGATCGCCAACGTGCAGCTCAAGACCGGTGAGAGCACGATCACGCGCGAGATGAACCGCCGGCATTTGACGGTGAAGCTGAATCTGCGCGGCCGCGATTTGTCGGCATTTCTCGCGGACGCCCGCGCGCGACTCGCGAAAGAGGTGCAGTACGATCCGCAAAGCTACGAGCTGAAATGGGGCGGTCAGTTCGAAAACCAAGCGCGCGCGCAGGCACGTCTCGCCGTCATCTTGCCGCTCGTCCTCGCGATCATTTTTCTTCTTCTCTACGGCGCGTTCGGCACGCTGAGGCACGCGTGGATCATCTTGATCAGCGTCCCGCTCGCGATGCTCGGCGGCATGATCGCGCTGCATTTGCGTGGCATGACGCTGAACGTTTCCAGCGCTGTCGGTTTCATCGCGCTCTTCGGAGTCGCCGTCGAAAACGGCGTCATCATGGTGTCGAATCTCAACTTGGTCCGTGACTCGGGCGCGCCGCTCGGCGAGGCCGTCATCCGCGGCGCGAAAGAACGATTGCGTCCCGTGCTCATGACCGCCACCGTCGCCACGCTCGGCCTGCTCCCCGCCGCGCTCGCGAAGGGCATCGGCTCGGACGTGCAAAGACCGCTCGCGACCGTCGTCGTCGGCGGTCTTCTCAGCGCCACGCTTCTCACGCTGCTCGTTTTGCCGGCGCTCTACCTGGTCGTCGAACGCCGCTATTTCAAGCCCGGCGGCGTCAAGTCGGAGGAGGACGAATGAGCCGATCGCTGTCGATTCGGATCGCGTTTGCTGTCGCATGGGTGTCGCGCGGCGCTCTCGCGCAGACGCCGGCGCCACCGCCTGCTCCCACGACCATTCCCAGCGGAGCGCCCGCCGCCGCATCGCCTGCGATTCCGCCGGCGCCGGAGGATGCGTCCGCCAACGCGCGCGTCGCCCGTTTTCACATGTCGGGTTACCTTCGCGCCGTCGTCGACGGCAATCTCGATCTCCTCGCGCAGCGCGCGAACGTCTCGATCGCCGAAGCGCAGATCGACGTGGCGCGCATTTTCCCCGATCCCTCCGTCACTGCGGGCCTCTATCAATACGATCTCACGCGCGAGGGCAATCCGACCGCGTCGGTGGTCGCGCTCAACGTGCCGCTTCAAATCGGCGGACAACGTGGCGCGCGCATCGACGTCGCCGAAGCGAGCTACACCGCCGCGCAGAGCGATCTCCAAGATTTCATGCGGCAGCTCCGTGCAAACGCGGCGGGCGCATTCGTCGACGTGCTCCATGCCGAGCTCGTCCTCGATCGACGCGAGCAGACGGCCGAGGATCTCGAGAAGCTCGTGAACGTCAACGAGCAGCGGTATCGCGTCGGTGATGTCGGCGAGGCTCTCCTCTTGCAATCGCGCGTGGAAGCGCGACAAAGCCGCGCCGAAGTGATCGACGCGCAGGGAGGCGTGACGTCGACGAGCTTCACCGCCATCGCGCTGCTCGGAAAAAGCGCGCCTCCTTGGATGCAACGCGAGCTCACGTTCGACGGCGATTTGAAGGCGATCGCCGACAAGACGTTCGACGTTCCCGCGCTCGTGAGCCGCGCGCTCGCGGAGAGGCCGGACTTGCGCGCAGCGAGGCAGCGCGTGTCGCAAGCCGAGCGTCAAATCGATTTGGCGAAGGCGAATCGCGTGATCGACATCGGTGTCGGCGCTTCGTGGCAACACAACTTCGCGGTGAGCCAGAATCCCGCGCCGGGTCTGCCGAGCTCCGATTTTCTCGGCGCCGCGCTCACATTTCCCATCCCGTTTTCGCGGCTCTATCACGGCGAGCTGAACGCCGCATACGCGCAAGACTCGCAGGCCACCGTCTTGGAAAAAGGCGCGGAGGTGCAAGTCGAGGCGGAGGTACGGGCCGCCGTCGCTCGGTACCAAGCCGCGAACGCGCGCGTGCATCTCTACACCGGTGGCATGCTCGCCGACGCGGACAAAGTGCTGGAGAAAACGCTCTACAACTACACGCGCGGCGGCGCGACGCTCGTCGAGGTGCTCGTCGCGCAGCGCACCGACAACGACGTCTACCTCGCGTACTACGATGCGCTCAGCGATGCGGCGCACGCGCTCATCGCAGTGGAAGAATCCGTCGGCTTCTGGGACGTGAATTTCTGACGGCGCGTCTACGCGGGCGCGGATTCGTCGACGTACATCGGAGGTCGCTCCGCGCAGAATTGCTCGATGAGCGCCAGCGCCTCGGCCTTCAAGTCGTCGAAACGAATTCCGATGCCGGGCGTGACCGAATCGCCTGCCTCGCGGCGCCATCGCACGGTGCCGACGGCCGCGAGCTCGTGATCGAGAATCTTGAGCTGCACGAAGATCCGTTGTCCGACGGGGATGTCGGCATAGGTGGCAATGAAAATGCCGCCTCGTGACACGTCGCCGGACAGGCCCGCGAAGAAATGCGTGTCGCTAGCGATGGTGACGTCGACGTGAAGATCATGCCGGGCGTCGGCGCGCTGGTCGGGTTTGGATGTGGGTGTGGGCGATTCGGCGACGGCCATCATCTGTAGGACAGTCGCGATCGCGCGTCGAAATCAGGCAGAAAAATTCCGCGGTGGCCTCGTCATTTCGCCAGCAGCACCTTGTCGTCTTCGATCGCCAGCAAGAAATCGCCGAGAAATTTGCCTTGATCGTCGATTTTTTTCGGGTTCGACAAATATTTCATCGTCCGGTCGATCGCCTTTTCGTACGCGGGAGTTTTCTTCGCCCGCGTGAGCTTCTCGTACATGCGCACTGCAGCGACGTTGTCATCCCACGGCTTGCGACGTGCCGAAAACACTCCTACTGCATCCTCGTCGAGATTGTGCTCGAAGAACCCGCCGCGCTGGGCGTCGAAGAAATCTTCGAGCATGTAGTCGGCGATCTTCTGCGCATCTGCGAGCCATTGCGCATCGTGGCTCACTTCGTAGAGCCGCACGAGCGCGAGGCCCATGGCGGCGTTGTCGGCCAAGTGCAAGAGGTGAGCGTCTTTGCGATCGTCGTGGGTGACGCCGCCCTTGTCGGATCCGTTCGCGTCGAGGATGTGGCTCACCGCCCGCGCGGCGACCGCGAGCACCTTCGGATCTTTCGTCGCGTCGTAGAGCGTCGCGTAGCCCTGCACGGCGAGGCCAGTGTCTTTCGCGTACTCGTGCTCGTCGACGCGCGGAATTCCGAGGGCGCGTCGATGCGCATCGTCCATCGCGTAATATTCGTGACCGTCGAGAAATGTTTTTCCCTGCACATGCGCGTTCAGATCCGCATCTTGCGATCCGTGGAATGCGCCGTCGGGAGCGACCATGAACGCCTCTAGATATTTCTGGATCGAGCGCGCGATCTCCAAATACTTCTCGTTCTTCGTCATCAGATACGCGGCCGCGTAGTTGTCCATCGCGCCGCCGTTGAAGACGATGAGCTTTTCGAAGTGCGGATGGTCCCAGTCGGGAGCCACGGAATACTGGTAAATTCCGCCCCAAATCGGATCCATGATCTTCTGCTCTTTCTCGAGCATGACGTTCATGTGATCGAGCTGTGCTTTGTCCCCTTGTTTGCCGCGCAGCATCGCCCATGCGACGTCGCCCGAGATCGGCACCTTCGGCTGCTTCCCCCAGCCGCCTTCTTTCGGATCCCAAAACTCTTCGAGCGACTTCGCGGTGCCGTCTTCGGTCTTCTGCAGATCCGCGATCGTCACGGGCTCGGGAGAGAGGATCGGATCGTCCGGCTCCTTCTCGACCTTCGCGTTCTTCTCTGCCTGTCCTTCGCCGGCGGCCACGACGTCGTTCAAGATTTCGACGAAGTCTTCCGGCGCGATGTAGCCGCGGTACTTTCCGATCTCGTCCGCGTTCGGCGAAAAAATCACCGTCGCCGGCCAGCCCCATTCGCTGTAGCGATCTTCGAGATCGGGGCGTGAGTCCATGTCGACTTTGATCGCGATGAAGTGCGCGTCGAGGACCTTGCGTACTTCGGGATCGTGGTAGGTCACGGCTTCCATCACGTGGCACCAATGGCACCACTCGGCTGCGCCATCCATGACGAGGAACTTGTGCTCGGCCTTCGCGCGCGCGAACGTCGCAGGAGAAAAATCGGCCCACGCGAGCGCTGCGCCAGGCGCGCCGGCGTGCTCGAGGCTCTCCATCGAAGGCGATCGCTTGGACGCGGATCCGGCTGTTTTTGCGGGTGATCCTGAGTCTTGGTGCGCGCACGCGGTGGCCGTGAGCACACACGTCGAAAGGGCGAGAACGCGAAGAACGAAGACACGCATGCGCCCTAGTCTACGCGTGCGGCGCGATTTCGGTTCGCTCTCGATCGGCGCGGCTCGGCGGCCCCGTCAGGATTCTCGGTCACGTGCTCAAGCTGCGAAAATCGATCACTTCGACCTGCCGCTTCGCGATCCGATATTCGACGCTGAGGCGATTGCCGACCGCGTCGCCCGCGATCTGCAGCGGCATGGGCCGCGAGAACGTCATGCGCACGCCGCGCGTGAACCAATCGCGCATGCCCGTCAACGGATGCTGGCCGCGCCAGATTTTCGGAATGTCTTTGATGGCGGCAAGCGCCTTGCGATCGTAGACGCGCGCATTCAGCATGCCGAGAAATCGCTCCGCGAACGGGTACGCGCGAAATCCATAACCGTACTCCGGCACCGAGGCCGCGCCGCACACGCTCATCGGACCGTCGTAAAGAACGGTGCCGTGCTTCGCGCCTTCGAGCGGCACGACGCGGCCCGTCGGCGTGACCGTGAAGACCTCGTCACCGAGATTTTCGATCAAGAGGTGAGGGCGGCCGAACACGATCGTCTTCGGCGCGGTGCGAAAGAGCATCGCGGAGAGATATCCGTACACGCTCTTCGCGACGGGCTTGCCGAGACCGCGCGATTGATCGAGCTGGTTCTTGTAGTCGTTCAAGACTTGCGCGTCCCATCCCGAGCCGACGAACGTCGCAAGACCGCCTTCGACCTCGACGAGACCGAAGCGGCGCGTCGGAAGCGGAAATGTTTTTGCGCGCTGGAGCGACCTCACGGC
>JAICXU010000113.1 GCA_025934595.1 Polyangiaceae bacterium
AGCTCTTTTTCTTTCTGCCGATGAGCGGAAGGATTTTGTTCTGGGCCACCGTCGGATTTTGCGCGCTCGGCGTGGTGTATCCGTCGAGCGTGCCGGAGGGAGCGTTCGCGCCTTTCGCGGGCAGCGTCACCGGCATTTTGCTCGGCGGTACGCCGTCGGTGATGCGCAGGATTTATTTGCAGGCCAAGCTCGTCTTCTTGCGACGTCGGGGCGCGGCGGCGAACGTGCAGCCTCGCGTGCGCGCGGACCGTCCGCGACGCGCCGCGCCGCCGCTGCGTGTCGTGAAGGGCGGCGTCATCGAGGACGACGAGAAGAAGCAGCCCCCGAAGGACAAGCGCTTCTTAAATTAGGCGGCGCGCGCGATCGCGCTCGTTCGGCATTTGGATCTTCGACGCGAGGCCGAGCTTGCCGAGCCCGTGAATGAGCCACGAGCTCGGATCGGGCTGAAAACGGTCGAATCCGTGCGTCGCCGACGTCGGGAACGCGTGATGATTGTTGTGCCAGCTCTCGCCGAGCGAAGGGAGCGCGAGCCAGAGCACGTTGCTCGATTCGTCGCGCGACTGATAGCGACGCGTTCCGAACACGTGACAGACGGAGTTGATGCACCACGTGACGTGATGCACGAAGAAGATGCGCGCAAGACCGGCCCAGAGGAACGTGACGAACGCGGCATGCAGCGACCCGCCGAGCGCGAAGCCAGCCGCGAACGGAATGCCGAGCGTCAAGACCATCCACCATGCGTAGTTCTTGTCGACCCAGCGGACGACGGGATCGCCCATCAGATCTTTCGCGTAACGAGAGGGCAGCGATTTGTCGGCTTGGAAAAACCAACCCATGTGGGAGTGAAAAAATCGCGACACGGCGTTCTTCGTTCCGAGCACGGGAGAATGCGGATCGCCTTCTTTGTCGCTGAAGACGTGATGACGGCGATGGTCGGCCACCCAGCGAATCACCGGACCCTGCAGCGCCATCGATCCTGCGATCGCGAACGTGGCGCGCACGAGACGCGGGACCTCGAAGCTCTTGTGCGTGAAGAGACGATGAAAGCCCGCCGTAATTCCGAAGCCGGTGAAGAGATAGAGGACGGCGAAGACGATGCCGTTCCGCACGAGACCTTCGTGCGCGCCGGGCCATGCGATGGCGGCCAGGAGGCCGAGCGGCGGAACGGTGACGACGAGACCGGCGAGAATGCGATCGGTGCGAAGCGCGCTCCTCGTGGCACGCCGAACCTGGGGACGAAGCGATCTGGTTCCAACGCCTGCGGGCGCGTCGTCGGCGACGAGCGCGTTCTCGGGATGCGCGTCTAGGGCGACTTCGGCGACGAGCTCTCTGGCCGTGGCTTGCATGGAGGACACGAGACCTAGCATTGCTCCGCGCGGGCGGCAGGCCCCCTTGATGTCATTTCTTGCTCATGGCCGAATGGGCCTAGAAACGAGCCAAAATACCGGCCAAAACGCGAGGGGATCCGTGCTACGAAAGCGACCGATGTGGACGCAGCGCCACCTCCTCGGCATCGAAGAGCTCTCGCCGGACGAGATCGTCCATGTGCTCGACGCCGCCGAGCGGCATTTCGATCGGGCCGACCGCCGGAGCGTGCTCCGCGGCGTCACCATGCTCTGTGGATTCTTCGAGGCGTCGACGCGCACGCGGTCGTCCTTCGAGCTCGCCGGCAAGCGTCTCGGAGCCGACGTCATCCACATCTCCGGATCCGGATCGAGCGTCAGCAAGGGCGAGACGCTCCTCGACACGGTGAAAAACCTCGAGGCGATGCGCGCGGACGTCATCGTCATTCGCCATCAAGCGAGCGGCGCTCCGCAGTTCGTCGCCGCGCGAAGCAAAGCGAGCATCGTCAACGCGGGCGACGGCGCGCACGAGCATCCCACGCAAGCTTTGCTCGACGCATTCACGATCCGCCGCAAAAAAGGGCGATTGCACGATCTCAAAGTCGCGATCTGCGGCGACATCCTGCATTCGCGCGTCGCGCGATCGAACGCGCTGCTCCTCTCGAAGCTCGGCGCGCACGTCGTCTTCTCGGGACCGCAGACGATGATCCCGCGCGAATTCGCGGCCATCGCGCCGGGCGTGAAGATCGCGCGACGCATCGAAGAAGCCGTCGAAGGCGCCGACGTCGTGATGATGCTCCGCATCCAGAACGAGAGGCTCGCCGGCGCGATGTTTCCGGGCACACGTGAATACAGCCGCACGTTCGGCCTCTCGTTCGCGCGTCTCGCGCTCGCCAAGCCCGACGTCATCGTCATGCATCCGGGTCCGGTGAATCGCGGCGTCGAGATCGATCCGAGCATCGCCGACGGAAAGCACAGCGTCATCCTCGAGCAAGTCGAAGCGGGCGTCGCCGTGCGCGCGGCCGTCCTCGCGCTCGTCCTCGGCAAGGAAAAATAAAATGCCGACGCGCGACGCTCCGCTCGGCGTGTTCGACTCGGGGCTCGGCGGTCTCACCGTCGTGCGCGCGCTGCGTGAAGCGCTGCCCGCCGAGGACATCGTGTATCTCGGCGACACTGCGCGCGTTCCGTACGGCACCCGCGGACCGGCCACCGTCATCAAGTACGCGAGCGGATGCGCGAAGCAGCTCGTCCATCGCGGAGTCAAAGCCGTCGTCATCGCGTGCAACACCGTGAGCGCCGTCGCTCCGGAACGCTTGCGTGTCGATCTCGATCTGCCCATCCTCGAAGCGATCGGCCCCGGCGCGAAAGCCGCCGTCGATGCATCGAAGACGGGGAAAATAGGGGTTTTGGCGACGGCGGGCACGATCGCATCTGGCGCTTATGCACGCGCGATCGCCGCGCTCGACACACGCGCGGAGGTGATCGGACAGCCCGCGCCGCTCCTCGTTCCGCTCGCCGAAGAAGGATGGACCGACGGTGACGTGCCTCGGCTCGCGGCGCGAAAATATTTGGCGCCCCTCGCGAAAGCCAACGTCGACGTCGTCGTGCTCGGCTGCACGCATTATCCGATCTTGCGTCACGCGATCGAGATCGAAGCGAAAGATCTCATCGGACCCGACGTCACCATCGTCGACAGCGCGCACGCGATCGCGCAGAGCGTGCGATCGTTTTTGGAGCAGCGCGACATGCATCGCGTGCGCGACGTTCGCGGCGGAATCGAGCTCCTCGTGACCGACGCACCGAAGTCGTTCGAAGAAGTCGCGAGCCGCTTTCTCGGCGCCGCGGTGCCGCATGTCGAGCTCATCGACCTCTGAAAAAAACAAAATAAAAAAGATAAAAAATGTAGACGGTGGCCAGAGAGAAGGTGCCCCCACTCGCCTCGCTCATTCACGATCGTCTTCGAGCGCAGCCACCCGATACGCAACGGTCGCGCGAGGGGAATATTCTTCGCGTGACGCCCTCGCACCTCAGTGTGCGGCGATCACTACACGTAGCGCCCCCGCGCGTTCACGAGGATCGCGCGGGTCATCCAATTTCGCGATCGCGCGAATCGCCTTATTTTTTCCTGCAAAACGTGACCGGACGCGACATGGCACGACCTTTGGAAAGAGGGTGTCGTCATGAAAACGATCTCTGCGATGCTGCTATCGCTTGCTCTTATGGCGCCCACCGCGGTCGCGCAGGCCGACGATCGCGAATCGTCCATTCGCTCGGTCACGCCGTACTCCGCGAAACAAGATATCTCGATCGATCTGTCGACGGGCTTCTTCGCAGCGGATCCGCGCGAGGCCGGCGTTCTCCTCAATGGCACAGTGCTGCATCGCATCGGTTACTTCGAATACGGTGTCGACGGTACGTACGGCGATGCGATTCTCAGTTACGAATACGAGCAGCTTGCCGGCGCCGGGGGCGTCGCATGGCAAACTCCCATCGGTCTCCGGCTCGACGCGCTTGGCGAGCTCGGCGGCACGTACTATCGCCACGTCGGCACGGAGCTTTTCAGCTCGAAACCGGGCGCGTACGGCCTCCTGCCGACTGCCCGCGCGCGCATCGGCGTCTCGTACATGTTCGTGCCGCGCGGACCGGCGCACGTGAGCCTCGGTTTGTGGGGCTACGGCGAGGACGATCTCACACGAAAAGACATGACGTACTCGTATACGGAGACCGCCGGCTTCGGCACGCCGGCCCCGCGTTCGACGACGACGACGGGGCGACTCGGCGCGACGCGCTACGGCGCGATGATCTCCCTCGGCGGCACGTTCGACTTTTGATGGAGAGCGCGATGGGTCAGCCACCGCCAAAACAAGCGCATTGCGATTTCATCATCGCGCCCAGAGCGCCGCGAGCTCGAGCTCGATGGCATCGAACGGCTCCGCGCGCACGACGGCGTCATCGCGCCACGCAGCGACTTGCGTCCACAGGCCGCGATCGAGACGAAACACTTCGAGCGTCTGCGCGATCGGATCGACGAGCCAAAGGTGCGTTACACCTTCGCGCGAGTAGGCCGGCATTTTTTCCGCTCGGTCGAGCGCTGCGGTTGCTGGCGATAGGACCTCGCAGACCCAATCGGGTGCCAGCTCGAATGCGGCGGCGTCCGGAATTTCCGGCATGCGCGTTCGTCGCCATCCCGCCAAATCGGGAACCAGAATGTCGCCGTGCAGATGAAGCTCGGGCTCGTCGAGAATTACCCAGCCGCCAGGACCGCCCTTCCCGCGATCGAACGGTCCGTCGAGCGATCCACCGAGCCGAGAAGAAGCCCGCGCGTGACGAGACGCCGGCCTCGGTGACGTGACGAGGGTGCCTCGAATGATCTCGCCCACGAGGTGCTCCGGAACGGCGAGGAGATCCTCGTACGTTGCAGGTTTTCGGGCCGGCGCCGCCATGCCTGAAAGATAGCCAAAAAAATGCGCCCGGGCATGTCACACGCGACTCGGTCGTACGATAATGACAGTGTGACAGCGGCTCTCTCTCCCCATTCTCTGCCGCGCATCACTTGCGTGCACGTCTCGAGGAGCCGCGATTTCGCGCGTGGATTTCGGCGATCGTCCGCCGTCGCGTGCCCGCCGCCGACGCCGATGATGTCTTGCAGGCGATCATGTGCGATGCGCTCGCGTCGGCCGGCATCCCTGTCGACGAAGAAGAGATCGGAAAATGGATCTCGGGAATTGCGCGTCACAAGGTCGCCGATTATCACCGTCGATCGAAACGCGAGGTCCCGACCGAGGACGAGCCCGCTCCGGCCGATCCGCGTGGAGAGATGCACGTGCTTCTTCGCGGCGTCGTGGAAGACGCCACGTCGACGCCACGTGGAAAAGAAGCCTTCGAATGGATCGTCCGCGAGCACGCCGGCGAAGAGCTCGCGCGTATCGCGAAAGAGGAGAAGCTCCCCGCCCCCGTAGTCAGGCAACGCGTGTCGCGTCTTCGCCGCGCGCTTCGCATGCGATGGCTCGGCGCAGGCGCGCTCCTCTCTTTGTGTCTGACGACCATCGCGATCTCGGAGTGGCGACGGACGGCGCCTGAGCACATCGTCGCCGACGCCGCGGGATCCGCAACGGCGGCGCGCGTGCTCACGTCGATCGACGGCGAATGGAAGATCACGGATTCATCGGGAATTTCCCCCGATTTCGCATCCTCCGCGCGCATCGCGGTGCATGGCGCGCGGCTCGTGGTCGAGATCGGCGGCATCTCGCACGAACGAGCCATCTCGATCGACGCGGTGCACGATCGCTCCTTCGATGCGCGCATCCTCGACGGCGACGACGCTCACCGCATCACCGTGACTGTCGGGGGCGACGCGCTCTTGGTCACCGACGGCGCGCGCTCGGTGCGGCTCGTTCGTCCCTGAGATCGATTTCGTCAGCTATGACGACCGCGTGTCGCGGGCGGCCCGCCGAGAATTCGCATTCTTCTCGGAGCGCTCATCGCGTAGTCGCTCTTTCCGATTTTTTCGAGCGCGCGGCGAACGTCGCCGTCTTTCGCGATGTGCGTGGTCATGACGATGTCGGCGGCGGCACCTTGCGCGTCACCGCCTCCGACTTGCACCATTTGCTCGATCGACACGTTCGCGTCGCCGAGCGCCGCCGCGATCTTCGCGAGCACACCGGGCCTGTCGAACACGCGAAAGCGAAGATAGTGCGCGCACTCGACGTCGTCGATCGAGCACACGGTGCGATCTTGGAGTCGCACGGCGCGCGTCAAATTGCCTTGTTTTCCCGAGTGGCGTGCACGTGCGACGTCCACGATGTCGGCGACGACGCTGACGGCGGTGGGCATGTCGCCTGCGCCGCGTCCGGAGAGCAAACACGGGCCGAGCGCGCGTCCTTCGATCGCGATCGCGTTGAGCACGCCATTGACGTTCGCGATCGCGGTGTCGCGTGGAACGAGCGTCGGATGAACGCGGAGCTCGATCGAGTCGCCGCGGTCTCTTCCGATCGCCAAGTGCTTCACGGCGTAGCCGAAACGCGCGACGAAATCGTGATCGCTCGATTCGATCTTCTCGATGCCCTCGGTGTGGACTTTTTCGTGAGCGACCTTCGCGCCGAACGCGAGCATCGCGAGAACGACGAGCTTGTGCGCCGCATCGTGACCGCCGACGTCGAGCGTGGGGTCGGCTTCCGCGTAGCCGAGCGCCTGCGCTTCCTTCACGGCGTCCGAGTACGCCAATCCGTTCTGCCGCATGCGCGTGAGCACGTAGTTGCAGGTGCCGTTCACGATGCCGGAGAGCTCCGTGATGGAGTCGCTCGCGAGCGATTCGCGGAGGGTGCGAATCACCGGAATGCCGCCGCCGACCGCGCCTTCGAACGCGAGGTCGACGCCTTTCGCAGCGGCACGCGCGATGATCTCGGGGCCCGCGAGCGCGAGCAGCATCTTGTTCGCCGTGACGATGCTCTTACCGGAGTCGATCGCCTGACAGACGTATTTTCGTGCGGGATCCACGCCTCCCATGACCTCGACGACGACGTCGAGCGAGGCGTCGTCGAGCACGTCCTTTTCGTCGATCGTGAGCGCCGACTTCGGAAGCTCGGGCACGCGCTCTTTTTCCGGATCGCGCACGAGCACGCGGCCGATCTCGACCGGGACGCCGACGCGCGTGGCGATGCTGTCGGCATTGTCGCGGAGCAAACGCACGACGCCGCCGCCGACGGTGCCGCATCCGAGAAGGCCGATTCGAATCGCGCTCATGACAGCGACACTAGACTAACGGACGCGATGCTTTGAAGAAACGGCAATGACCGCTACGATGTGAGAGATGCTGACGCGCGAGAAGCTCGGTCTCGCCGCCCTCGCGGCGACGTTCGTCGGAATCGGCGCGTACGCGTGCAACAGCGACCCCGAGTTCGGCAACCAGCCGTTCGTCAACGACGTGCCGTCGAGCACGGCGACGAATCCTCCGGCGCCGCCCGACATGGACGGGCAATACCCGTCGAGCGCCGACGCGCGCGTCTACGACAACGACGCCGCCTATGCGCTCGGACTCTGCCAGGACACGTGCTCGTGCGATCTCGGATCCGGCCAATATTGCGTGGGCCAATACACCGGGCTCACGTTCGATCAATGCGAGATTCCGGACGCCGGCGACGGCGGTCCGCCGCCCACGTTCCGCATCGGTTGCAACTACGTGCCGCAAGCCTGCGCCAGCGACGACAATCCGTGCCCGTGCATCATCCAATCGCTCGGTGCGCTTCCGTGTCTGCCGGAGTGCGTGAAGGATTCGATGTCGGGTCAGATCACGCTGTTCTGTCCGAACCCGTGACGAGACGCAGCGGATCGCGTGTCGCGGCGAGCGCAATGTCGTTCAAGGACATGGTGTGTGTCGGGCCTGCGCGCCGAATTGCGTCTCTGTGGCGGTAGGCTGCAGAGAAAATCCCGCCGCAAAAAAAACCCGCGCCTCGCGACGTATACTCGTGAGATGGCCGATTTTCCTGCACCGACGCGCCGCGCGAAGACGGCCTACCGCACGAACGATGCGGCGACACCAGAGTCGGATGCACCGCAAAAGACTGCGGTCGTCGTCACGCGGCCCGAGCCGCCGCGCGAGCTGGATGCATCGGAGCAAAACGCGAAGCATGCGCCGAACATGACGAAGGACGAAATCGCCGCGCTCCTTGCCGTCACCGAAACGAATCAGCTCACGAAATGGGCGAGGGTCGGCAATCGTGCGAAGCGCG
>JAICXU010000308.1 GCA_025934595.1 Polyangiaceae bacterium
AGGCTCGTCTTTCGAAGCTTCGTGCCGTGATGCTGCAGGCGCCGGGGGATCCGCAGGGCGACGTTCGACTGGTGAAATTGCTGGTCCAGGCTGGTCATCGCGACGAGGCGATTGCGCATGGTCGTCGTCTTCGCGATCGCGGCCTCCTCACGCCGACGCTCGCCCAGGAGCTCGGTGACGTGCTCGCGGATGCGGGAGAGACGGACGAAGCGCTTCGCACGTATTCGGAGGTGGTCGAGTTCGACCCGAACGATCCCGCCGCGCGCCGCGTTCTCGGCGACATCTACGTGCGCCGGGGTTGGTACGACGCGGCGTATCGCCAATACAAGACGCTCATCGACATCGACGGCCGCGATCCGCTCTCGCATCTTCGTCTCGCGACGGCCGCGGCCGGCGCCGGACGCATCGACGAAGCGCTTCGCATCGAACGCGACGTCGCAGGCGGCGAGGGAACTCCCGGTCCCGCCGATCCGCGCGTCTTCGCTCGGCTCGAATCGGAGTCGCGTCTCGGTGAGTTGTTCGCGAATCCCGCGGCGGCAGCAGGGGCCACGCCCGATGCGATCTCGCGCAAGATGAAAGAGCTCGGGCTCTTCAGCGGCCCCGGCACGCTCGCCATCCTCACGTGGCAAGATCGCGACGCGCGCATTTACGTCGGAGCCGCGGACGACAAGAACGACGCGCTGGCCGGCGAGACGACCGACGCAGGCGCGATCGGTCTCTATTCGGTGCTTTCGCCGAACGATTCATACGACAAAGTCGCGCATACCGTGCGCTGGAAGGCCGATCCGCCGTCGCGGCCGGTGAAGTTCCAGCTCGCGCTCGTCTCGTGGGATGGCAAAGCGTTCCACGTGACGACGAAGAACGGGCAGCTCGATCCGAGCGCGAAATCTCAGGCGCTCTGATCTGGATGCGCGGCGACTGCGCGCGCTCCGCGTAGCCCCCACGTGCCCTTCGATGCGTGTACTTTCCACGCAAAATAAAGGCCGCAGACGAAGAACGCGATGCAGGCATACTGTGCGAAGGTGAGGGCGCCGTAACGAATGTCGGCCGCGTCCCCTTCGCGCACGCGCAAGAAATCCATCATGAAGCGGACCGGCGAATAGGTCAGCGCAACGACGGCGGTATACGTGCCGAGCGGCAGCTTTTTTCTCCAGGTGACGATCAGCGCCGGCACCAAGATGAGGAGGAACAAAAGCTCGAGGAGACCGAGGTCGTAGCGCGTCGTCGATCCGTACACGACATGAAGCGGCCCGTAGATCGCATGCACGCCGTCGTGCTCGTTCACGGGCCACGCCACCGCGAACGGCGCGCCTTTTTGCGCGAGCGATCCCGGATGATCGTGCACCAGCGAGCACCCGAGACGTCCGAACGTGAAAATGATCGGAAACGTGCACATGCCGATCTCGAGGAATGGAAGAAGCGGCAGCGCTTTTTCGCGGAGGCGCGGGATCGGCGACCCGCGGAACGTGAAAAACTTCCAACCGAGGCCGCCAACGATCGCGCCGATGAATCCGCCGAACGAGCTGAGGCCGTCCCAAAGCCGAATGAAGTAGACGGGATCTTTTCGGATGAGATCCGGGTGATAAAAAATCGCGTCGAGCGTATGCGCGAAAAAAATCCCGCAAAACATTTCCCAGAACACGAACGAGCGGAAGAGCCCCGCGTCGTAGCCCAGCTTTTTCGCGCGCTCCGAGGCGAAATGCTCACCGACGACCACGCCGAGACCGACCAAAAAGCCGAAAATATTCGCGCCGAACATGCGCGACTGGTCGACGAACACGAAAGGAAAGGTGGGGCCCATCGGAGGCGCGCGCGACGCTAGCACGATGCGGTAAGCTCCCCGCCAATGTTCACCGAAGCGCAAGACGTCTACCGAACCACGCTGAAAGAAATCGCGGACGCGGGCCTCGAAAAACGCGAACGCCTCATCACTACGCCGCAAGCCGCCGCCATCGGCGTCGAGGGCCGCAAAGGCGAGGTCGTCAATTTCTGCGCGAACAACTATCTCGGCTTGTCCTCGCATCCGAAGGTGATCGAAGCGGCGCACGCGGCCATCGATCGATTCGGATTCGGATTGTCCTCGGTGCGCTTCATTTGCGGCACGCAGACCATCCACAAGGATCTCGAGGCGCACATCTCGACGTTCTTCGGAACCGAAGACACCATCCTCTACTCGTCGTGCTTCGACGCGAACGGCGGGCTCTTCGAGACCGTCCTCGGCGAAGAAGACGCGATCATCAGCGATGCGCTCAATCACGCGTCGATCATCGACGGCGTTCGTCTCTGCAAAGCGGAGCGCCACAGATACGCGAATGGAAGTCTCGAGGAGCTCGAGAACGCGCTGAAGGCGACTCAGTCGAAGCGGCTTCGCATGATCGCGACCGACGGCGTGTTCTCGATGGACGGCACGCTCGCCCAGCTCGACAAGATCTGCGATTTGGCCGAGAAATACCGGGCGATGGTGATGGTCGACGACAGCCACGCCTCGGGCTTCGTCGGCAAGACGGGGCGCGGCACGCCCGAGCATTTCGGAGTCCAAAAACGAATCGACGTCATGACGTCGACGCTCGGCAAGGCGCTCGGCGGAGCGGCGGGTGGATTCACGACGGGCAAAAAGGAAATCGTGGCGATGCTTCGCCAGCGCTCGCGCCCGTATCTCTTCTCGAACACGCTGGCGCCGGCGATCGTGGGCGCGTCGATCGCGGTGCTCGAGCTTCTCTCGTCGACGTCGGAGCTTCGCGACCGCGTGATGGCGAACTCCGCGCGTTTCCGCGAGAAAATGAAGGCGGCGGGCTTCCAGATCAAAGACGGCACGCATCCCATCGTGCCGATCATGCTGGGTGACGCACGCCTCGCGCAGGACCTCGCGGCAAAGATGCTCGACCTCGGCATTTACGTGATCGGATTTTCGTATCCGGTCGTTCCGAAAGGACAAGCGCGCATCCGCGTGCAGCTCTCGGCCGCGCACTCGCCCGCGCAAGTCGATCAAGCCGTCGACGCGTTCAGCAAAGCCGGCAAAGAGCTCGGCATCATCTGACCCGTCGAAGGCGACTCTTCCGAGCCTTCGTCGCAACCGTGTCCTCGGACCGACGTGATGTAGAGTGAGGACGTGACCGAGCACGACACCCTCGCGTTCTTGTTGTCGCTCGCGATGCTCTTGACGAGCGCTCGCTTCCTCGGCGAGCTCGCGCGTCGTGCGGGCTTGCCGCTCGTCGTCGGCGAGCTTTCGGCGGGAATCGTCTTGGGCCCCACGGTCCTCGGTCGCATCGCTCCGGTCGCGCAGGCTTGGCTGTTCGGGACGAGCGCGAGCACGCCCGCGAAAATGCTCGACGGATACACGACCGTCGCCGTCGTGCTCTTGCTCGTCGTCGCTGGCGTCGAGGTGAATCTCGGCATCGTACGAAAGCGCGGGAAAAGCGCGTTTTACACGAGCATTTTAGGCATTTTGATGCCGCTGGGTGGCGGCGTGCTCCTCGGCTTTCTCTTGCCGGACTCGGACCTCGTGCATCCGGAAAGGCGCGTTCTCTTCGCCATCTTCATCGGCGTCGCGCTCTCCATTTCGGCGCTCCCGGTCATCGCGAAGACGCTGCTCGATCTCGGCATCTTCAAGACCGACATCGGCCTCCTCGTGATGGCCGCCGCCATGATCAACGATCTTCTCGGGTGGCTTGCCTTCTCGGTCCTCCTCGCGCCCATGCAGGGCGGCCGCACCGATTTCGGCGCCGTCGCGCGCACCGTCGCGATCACCATCGCGTTCGTCGCCGCGTGTCTGATCGTCGGCCGGCCCGTCTTCGATCGCGTGCTCCGGCAGATCGAAAAAAATCACGAGACCGCGCCGCGCCGTGTCCTTTCGCTCGTCGTTCTTCTCGCTCTCTTCGGGGCGAGCCTCACCCAAGCCATCGGCATCCACGCCGTCTTCGGGGGATTCATCGTCGGCATCATGGTCGGCGACTCGCAGCACCTCAAAGAGCACAATCGCGCGACCGTGCACGAGTTTGTCACGAGCATCTTCGCGCCGGTCTTCTTCGCGTCGCTCGGACTCCATGCCGATTTCGCGAGCGCGTTCGATCTGCGGCTTTGCACGCTCGTGTTTCTCGTCGCGACCGCGGCGAAGGTCGTCGGCGGCACGCTCGGATCGCGTCTCGGTGGCTTTCGCTGGCGGCAATCGCTCTCCATCGGATTCGGGCTCAACGCGCGCGGAGCGATGGAAATCATCCTCGCGCTCCTGGCCATGGAAGCCGGTCTCATCAAGGTGCAGCTCTTCGTGGCGCTCGTCGTCATGGCGCTCGCGACGTCGATTTTCAGCGGTCCGATGATGAAGTGGCTCCTGCGCGGTGACGAAGACGAGGAGGCCATCGCCGCCCTCTTGCGACGAGGCGCGTGGGTGCCGGATCTGCGCGCGCAAACGGCTTCGGAGGCGATCGAGGAGCTCGCGAACGCGCTCACCGAGCAGCTCGGAGAAAAAAAGGCGATGGCGCTACAAGCCGTGCTCGAGCGAGAAGCGACGGCGTCGACGGGCCTCGGCGATCAAGTGGCGGTGCCGCACGCGTCGATCGAAGGTCTTCAAAAGCCGCTGATGGCGCTCGGCGTCTCGCGGCTCGGCGTCGATTTCAACTCGGTGGACGGCCGCCCCGCGAACGTCATTTTTTTGCTGCTCATGCCGCCACGTCAATACGAAGAAGAGGTGCGCATTCTCGCCGGCATCGCGCGTGCGGTGATCGCCGAGGCTTCGCGCGAGAAGCTTCTACGCGCTGCGACGCTCGAAGAGGCCCTCGTGATCCTCGGCGCGGAACCGAGCGCCGCTCGGCCACCGCGGTCTCGGCGCGCGAGCCTCGCGGACATCTGATCCTCGTCAGCGCATCGGGGGGATGAGGACCGAAGGAGTCTCGCCGACGGCGGCATACACGGTCGCGACGATCATCAAGGTGAGGCCGATGCTCCAGGCGATCCAGCGTCTTCGCGACGCGTGCTCGATCTTCGCGACGGCGAACGTGCCCACGAAAATCGGAATCCAAAGCACGATGAACGTGGGCACGTACTTGAAGAAGAAGCGGACGCCGTAAAGGCGCAGCGCGATGACGGTGATGGCGCCGGCGATCGTCGCGCCGATCTGCACGCTCGTGATCCACTTCTTTTTCGCCTCGATCGACATCGTCACGCGTGGCTCGTTCGCTTACGGTCGTCGTTCGCTGTCGAGATGTCGCATTTGTTCCTCGGCGTAGCGCGAGCCGCGAATCGC
>JAICXU010000502.1 GCA_025934595.1 Polyangiaceae bacterium
AGATCATCCCGGTAGTACCAATGCATTTGCAAATTGGATGTGAGGCTGTCGTAATCGGCCGGGAACGTGGCATCGGGCAGCAAGAAGAGTCCGCTCGCCGGAATCGCTGCAAGTATCCCATGCCACGGCCGCGTGGGATCGAGGATTGAGGCCTCTTCACCGAGTTCGGCGTCGTTGATGACGTTCTTGTTGCGGCAAACGAATGCGGACTCCCCGGGAGGCGTTTCGCTTGCGCCACGCTCCTCGCAGTAGCGAGCAGTCGTTGGTACTGCCGACACTGGGACTTCCGGAGCGGCTTGGTTTCCATACTGCGATATGCGCTCATGCGCGCCGATCGGATTGAGATGCGCCGTGTCGCGCACCTGCGTGCCAATGCAGGCCTTCATATTCGGATCGCAATAGCTCGGCGGAGCTTGAGGGTCACAGTTCGTGAGCGTGCACGTGACCTCGTTCGTCACCGTGTCCATGTCCGACTGCGGGCAGGGCACGGGATCGCATGCGTCGCCGAGGACGTCGGCGCCTCGCGCCGACTCCGCGAGGTCGTTGCAGTTTGCTTGGTTGTCGTTCTTGATGTCGGGGCAGTTGTCGACGCCCTGCGGTGAGTAGACGCCCGCGCACCACTGCGGGCACCCCTGCGTTCCCTGCGTGCACGTTGCGCCGCATACTGAGTCGCCGTCCGGGTTGCCGCCGGGATCGCACGGGCAAAGGTGGCAAATATCGCCGATTCCGTCGTCGTTCGCGTCGGTTTGATCCGTGTTCGGAACGAACGGACAGTTGTCGTGCTCATCACACCAATGGTCGCCGTCGACATCGCTACACGTGCGGCCCATCGTGTAGTCGACTTCGCCATACCAGAAATCGTCACGGTTCTTTCCGTGCTGCGCGAGCCACTTGTCGGAATGATTGCAAAGCACGCCCCGCGTTCCATCTTGAACTCGGTGCGTGTCGCCACAATCGACGTTCATGTCGAGGGCGTGTTGGATGATCCAGTCGCGGTTTGCCGGCGCGGTGATGTCGGCCCAAAAGGTCTTGTCGCCGCTCCCGTCGGTAACCTCCGATTCACTCAGGACGCCGATTGGATCTCGAAACCACATGTAGGGATCGCTCGCGCCGTTGGGTCGCGCGACGAAGAGCGGTCCGCCGGAGTCGCCGTGATCGGGCGAAATATTCGTCCCGGAATGCGTCCACCACCCGGTACCGTCGGGATACAGAAAATTGTTGAACTCGAGCGTTTCGTCGAGATTCAGATCCGAAAAAATGTGGACCTGCCGATAGAACCCGTTTGGGCTATTGAGGGGAGACCAGCCCGCAACACCTATGAGATCGGTCTGGATGTTAGGTTTCCCAAAGGTCGGTCGGCCCGGCGCAATGCGATCGATGTACTCGTCCGTCGGATTGGCCTTGGCGAGCACGAGGCCGATGTCGAAGGCAGGGAGATATGCTCCGGAGACGCACGGGGTCTCTGTGACCGTGCCGACGGTGTCGACCAGAGTTGCGCCTGTTGCACCGACCTTCACCGTGGGATTCGTGGGGAAGAGGCACCCGTCGTCCGTGTCGCCGACGATGCAATGCGCCGCGGTCAAAACGATCTTTGGAGTGATGAATGTCCCGGTGCAATTGAGGTTGACCAGGTGTTCGCAGCGGGAGAGTCGTTGTCGTTGAATCCGCCCGAAAGCGCTTGATTCGTCGACGCGACCGGCTCCTCGGATGTTTCTGATCGCCCGCTGCATGAAGCGGCGAAGGCAATCACCAAAATCAGGATCGCTGAATTTCTGACCGAACCCGCGTGCAACGCCCTCGCCTCTCGCATGCGCCCTCCCCGATTTCGGATCTACCAGCATTCAGCGAGCGCGTTGAGCTGGCAAGCACGCAAATGTAATCGGTGGGTCGCAGTCCGCGGAGACCCGACATCGTCTGCCGCAAATCCAATCGCTGCACGACATCGCGCGCGTCGTGAATGATTCGGGGTACTCTCGCTTCGCAATGGGAATGGTCACCGCGAAGCAATCGAATCCGGCGAATTCGGCCTCGAAAACCAACGGACACGCATCGAACGGCAACACGCGTTCGATCGAGAGCTACGCGCCCGCCACCGGCGAGCTGCTCGGGGCCGTCAAAGTCATGGACAAAGACGCGGTGCGCATGGTCGTCGATCGCGCCCGAAAAGCGCAGGCGGCATGGGCCGTCCTACCGATCGAAGAGCGATGCGAGCGGCTCTTGCGGCTCCGCGACGCGTTCGTCGAACGCGCGAGCGACCTCGTCGACATCGTGAGCAAAGAGTGCGGCAAGCCACGCAACGAGGCGCTCGCTCACGAGGTGCTCATCGTCTGCGAGCTCATCACCTACTACTGCAAGCGCGCGGCGAAAATTTTGGCGCCCGAGAAGATCGAGCTCCGAATTTTCAAACACAAAAGGAGCACCGTGTATTTCGCTCCACGCGGCGTCATCGGGATCATCTCGCCGTGGAATTATCCATTCTCGATTCCCATGGGCGACGTCGTCGCCGCGCTCGTCACGGGCAGCGCCGCGGTCGTCAAACCGAGCGAGGTCGCGCCGCTCACCATGCTCAAAGCAAAAGAGATCTTCGATTCGAGCGGCATGCCGGAAGATCTCCTCGGCATCGTCACCGGCGACGGTGCGACGGGCAGCGCGCTCATCGACGCGGGCGTGCAAAAAGTCGTGTTCACGGGCGGCGTCGAAACCGGCAAACGTGTCGCGGCGGCATGCGGCGAAAGGTTGATCCCGTGCGTGATGGAGCTCGGCGGAAAAGCGCCGCTCATCGCGTGCTCGGACTGCGACATCGAACGCACCGCGCGCGCCATCGTCTTCGGCGGCTTCGCGAACGCGGGACAAGCGTGCATTTCGGTCGAACGCGTGTACGCGCACGAAAGCATCCATGACGCTCTCCTCGCGCGCGTGCGCGAGCTCGTCCAAAAGCTGCGCGTCGGCGATCCGCAAAAAGATTTCGTCGACGTTGGCGCGATCATTTTCCCGAAGCAAATGGAGATCGCGGAGAAGCACATCGCCGATGCCCTGAAAAAAGGCGCGTCGCTCGTGGCCGGCGGAAAACGCATCGAGGGCACGGGCCAATTCTTCGAGCCCACGATACTTGCAAACTGCAACCATTCGATGACGGTGATGACCCAGGAGATCTTCGGACCCGTGGTCCCCTTCATGCGCGTCACGTCCGAGGACGAAGCTCTCGAGCTCGCGAACACGTCGCATCTCGGGCTCAACGCGTATGTCTTCACGAGGAACGCCGCGCGTGGCGAGCAGATCGCGCGCAAGGTCGACGCCGGCAGCGTCGTCGTGAACGATGTCCTCATCAACTACGCCATCGCGGACGCGCCGTTCGGCGGCATCAAGCAATCCGGCTTCGGCCGCGTCCATGGTGACGACGCGCTCCGCGACATGGCGGAGAGGAAGCACGTCTTGAACGATCGGCTGCCGCCTCCGAAGCGAGATCCGCTTTGGTACCCCTATGACGGCAAGAGCTTTCATCAGCTCTCGACGCTGTTTCGCGCGCTCTATGGCGGTGGCCGGTTCTTCGGCAAGATCGGCGATTGGTTCGCGTGAGCGCTACTTCGCGCTTTTGACGAGCGCGAGGAGCCGAGGCGTGATCTCGCCCGGTGATCCCGGACCCGTGATCGAGCCTTCCATACGCTTGCTCGACGCTCGCCCGTCCGGGCCCGGCACGACGAAGAGCGGAATGAAGTGCGACGTATATCCGGCGGACGCGAGCCGATCGAAATCGCGATCCGTGTCGAATACCAGGAACGTGAACCCTGGCAGCTGATCGTCGAGATCGCCCTGTTCGACCGCGTGATGAAATCGCTGGCAGGGCTCGCACCATTTGGCGCCGACGTACACGAT
>JAICXU010000291.1 GCA_025934595.1 Polyangiaceae bacterium
CCCGAAACTTCGAGAGACCGCGCGGGCGCGGCTGTCGTCGTGTCGGCCTCTTCGGCGGCCGCGACCTTCGCCGAAGGGATCCGCGACGCGCTCCACACGGCGGCATGAGAAAGCGATTGCGAGACCGAGCTCTGCATGAACCGCGGCGCCAGGAAAAACCCTGCTCCCGCTGCGGCGAATGCGATGAGCCCGACGGTGCTCTTCTTCGATCGAAGCGCCCGCCTGCGACCACCCACGAGCGTCTCCGCGGCCGCGCGCATGGACGGCGACGAAGTCAGATCCGGCGACGTGATGCCCGAGGCATTCGACGCGCGCTCGCATGCGCGGTCGAAGGCTTCGAAGAGCTTCTCTGCAGTTTGAAAACGATCCTCTGGGTGAAACGCGAGAGCGCGCACGAAGAACGCGTCGACCGCCGGCCCGAGCTCGGGACGAACGCGGCTCGGCATCTTGAAATCCTCGCGTTGCTGCGCGAAGGAGAGCACGGCGAGCGTGTCGGCGTTGAAGGGAAATTGCCCCGTGAGCGCGTAGTACATCGACACGCCGAGCGAGTAGAGATCGCTCCTCTCGTCGATCGTGCCGATCGCCATCGTCTGCTCGGGGCTCATGTAAAGGGGTGTGCCGATGGGCGAGGCTTCGGCGGGATCTTGTGCGAGACCCGGCATCGATGCGCGTTCACGGCTCAACGCGATGCCGAAGTCGAGCAGCTTCACGAACAGCTCGTCGCGTGCGACGAGGAAGAGATTCTCGGCCTTGATGTCGCGATGAAAGATGTCGGCCGCGTGGGCTTCCGCGAGCGCGTGCGTCGTTTGCTTCAGGAGCTCACGGGCGTCGGCGAGCGAGAAGGGACCCTCGCGCGAAATCCGTTGCTCGACCGTCTCACCGACCAGGAGCTCGAGGACGAGAAAGGGTTGGCCTTGGTCGGTGTAGTCGAAGTCGAGCACCTGCACGACGTGCGGGCTCTCCACTTTCGCCGTGGCGCGAGCCTCGGTCTCGAAACGTTCGCGTGCGCTCGGCTCCGAGAGGACTCGATTGCCGATGACTTTGATCGCCACCTGACGATCGAGATGGAGTTGCTCGGCCACCCACACGCATCCCATTCCGCCTTCGCCGAGTCGGCGGATGAGCCTGTATTTGCCTGCAAGAATCTGTCGAGGAAGTAGATCCAATGGACGCTCCGCCTCCTCGACGAAGCGAAATTCGCACCAAATAAAATCGGCGCGGTTTCGTATTCGGCGGAATTTTCTTCGATGCGATTCGCCTCAGAGTGACGAGATCGCACGTGTCAGGCGCGGCGAATTCCCGTGACGTTCGTGAGGAGCATCTCGCGCACCGCCGCTGCGCGCTCGCGCGCCACCGGTACACGCACACCGCGTGCGTCTTCGCCCACACCCGCACCTACGAAGAGATGCGTCTCGTGTCCTTCGCGATCGAGCTCTTTGATGTGCTTTTCGTTCACGAGCCAATTGCGATGTACGCGCAAGAACGTGCGACCGAACGAAGACTCGACGGCGGCGAGCGACAAATCCAAGTCGAACGTGCCGTGCACGGTATGGACGCACGTGAGTCGATCGGCGGCTTCGAAGGCCCAGATTTCAGCTGGTTCGAGAAAGACGAGGCTTCTCTTTCTGCGAGCGACGATCCGCGGTGGCGCGCTCGTACGCGTGGCGCCGCGCCGTCGCTCTTCGAGCCTGCGAAGACATTGAGCGACGCGCTCTTCGCTGAATGGCTTCAAGAGATAGTCGACGACGCCGAGCTCGTACGCTTCGAGCGCGTGATCGTCGAACGCGGTGGCGAGGACGAACGCAGGAGGATTGGGATGCTTCAATCGCTCGCGCACGAACGTGAGCCCGTTCTCTCCACGCGGCGCGCCTTCGAGCTGCACGTCGACGAATACGACGTCGAGCCCGCTGCCCGTTTCGTGCTCGAGCACTTGTCGTGCTTCCTCCAAGCTACCGACGGCGCCGACGACCACGGCGAGCGACGACGCTTCGAGGAGCTCGACGAGATAATTTCGCGCGGGCCATTCGTCTTCGACGATCAGGGCGCGAAGGGGAGACGTGCCTGTCATCGGCTCACGCGGGCTCGGCGCACGGAATGCGAACGATCGATCGTGTGCCCTCCGCCGATGTTTCGAAGCGCAGCGATGCGCCTTTTCCTTCGAGCTCGAGCCGCCGTTGCACGGACTGGATGCCGAACGCGCCCGCGCGCGCTTCTTCGGCGGGCATGCCGGGTCCGTTGTCTTCGACCGTGCAGACGAGAGCGTCAGGCTCGCGGGTGATCGTGAGAGACACTTTTCCGTTACCGCCCGCTCGTTTCAACGCGCCATGTTTTACGGCATTTTCGACGAGCGGCTGCAAAAGCATGCGCGGCAGCATCGCGCGTTCCGTGTCGTCCGCGACGTTCCATTCGAAGCGAAGGCTCGTCGAGTGGCGCGCTTCGAGGATCTCGGCGTAGCGGCGAAGCCACTTCACTTGTCGATCGAGCGGCTCGATTTCGTCGCGCTGCTGAACGGCGTCGCGAAGGAGATCGCCGAGGCACACGATCAGCCTTCGAGCCTCACGCGGATCCTCGGTGACGAGACCGGCGATGGTGTTGAGGGTGTTGAGCAAAAAATGCGGCTCGAGATGCGCGCGCAAATGCGCGAGCTCGGCTTCGCTGCGAAGATGCTGCGCTTGGAGGCTGCGAATGCGCGCGCTCTCGACGGCGTGCGGATACACGAACGCGAGCGCCCAGAGACCGAAGTAAAGCTGCGCGGAGAGCACCCCGAAGAGCGCGGACCGCGGAATCGATACCGCGCCGTTCGGAAAGTGAAATCGCATTTCCGGTACGTATTCCGACACCTTTCCGTAGAGCACGCCGAAGAGGCATCCGAGCAGCGTCGCCGTCGCCATTCCGGAGAGCAGCGAGCTCGCGGCCCTCATGCTGCGACGCTCCGACCACGCATGCTGCGCGGAGAGGGCGAGCATGAGCACCGGGAGCTCGACGAGCAAGAAGACGAAGCGACCGACGCCGCGACCGGCCACGTAGTCGGCGGTGCCTTGCAGCAACATCACGGCGGCGACGACGAGCACGCCGAGCGCGCGACGCGATCCGAGCGCCGGGAAAGGCCCCGATTTCCTCGTCGAGCTCCGCGGCGCGTCTGCCGGTTTGGCGGAAGGCGGATCCCGGACGATCGATGAGCCGGTCGCTTGCATAAGCTTCGATCGTACTCCTTCGCCGCGATTTTGCGCATACCGCCGGTCCGGTGACGAGGCGGGCTCGTCGGATCAAAACGACGGCTCGTCGCTTGCCCGCCGACAGCGGCGGAGACCCTAGGCATCGTGTACGCCGTGAAAAAGGCTTTCGGAAACGTGGCCCTCTTTCTCGCGCTCGTCTCGACGAACGCCGCGGCGCAAGTGTCCCCGTCGCCCTCTACGCGGCCTGCTCCAGTGCCGTCCTCGCAACCACAAAAGGAGACGTCGGTCGACGTGCCGGTGTCCGCACCGCAGGCGACGCGCACGATCACGCTCGCGCAAGTCGAACGGGCCGCGCTCGCCGCGCAGCCTCAAGTCGTCTCCGCGCGTGCGCAAACGGCAGCCGCCGAAGCTCGCGCGAACGAAGCACGCTCGCCTCTCTTGCCGCAAGTCGTCGGCACCGCGGAGTATCTTCGCGAGACGGGAAACTTCGCGCCGCGTCCGGGCGCCGTTCCGAACAACGCCACGGGCAGCGCGCCGAACACGTCGCTGACGACGTCGTACAACTTCTGGCAATTCGGAGTCACCGCGAACCAGTTGATCTACGACTTCGGCCAGACATGGGGAAAATGGCGGGCGGCGGAGGCCACGGCCGATGCGCAGAGCGCGTCGGAGAACGCGTTGAAGCTGCAGACGCTCTTCGTCGTACGCCGCGCGTACTTCACGGCGCGCGCGCAAAAGGCGCTCGTTCTCGTCGCGAAGGAGACGCTCGACAACGAGCAGCGTCATCTCGTGCAGATCCAGGGATTCGTGTCCGTGGGAACGCATCCCGGTATCGACCTCGCGCAAGCGCGCACCGTGCTCGCGAACGCGCAAGTCGCGTACATCAACGCGCAGAACAACTACGACGTCGCCAAAGCCCAGCTCAATCAAGCGGCGGGCCTCTTCGACACGACCGAGTACGACGTGGGTGACGAAGAAGCGCCGCCGGTTCCCGACGAAGACCAATCGCTCGATGTCCTCGTGTCACGCGCGATCGCCGCGAGACCCGAGCTCGCGCAGATCGAACGAGAGCGAATCGCACAACAAAAAACCCTGAGCGCGTTGAAAGGCGGCTACGCGCCGTCGCTCTCGGCCACGGCGGGCACATCGGAGACGGGCGTGGCGCTCGATGGGCTCGTCCCGAACTGGGACGTGGGCCTGATCCTCACTTGGCCTATTTTTCAAGGCGGTTTGACGCGCGCGCAGGTCGACGAGGCCGCCGCCAATCTCGACAGCGCCGATGCGCAGAAGGCGGTCGTGCTTCTTCAAGTGCGCCTCGACGTGGAGCAAGCACGTCTTGCGGTGCGCGCGGCGAAGGCAAGCATCGGCGCAACCGAGGACGCCGTGACGAACGGCAAAGAGCAGCTGCGTCTCGCGGAGTCGCGCTATACGACGGGTGTCGGAAGCATCATCGAGCTGAACGACGCGCAAGTCGCGTACGCGAGCGCCGAGGCCCAGGCCGTGCAAGCGCGATACGGTCTCGCGACGGCGCGCGTACAGCTCCTTGCGGCTCTGGGACGACCCTGAAATGAAGACGCGCATCGTTCTCCTCGTTCTTTTGGTGATCGTGATCGGCGGAACCGCATTCGGGCTTCGCGCGCATTCGAAGAAAGCTGCGGCGGCGGCAGCGGCGAGCGCATCGGCAGCGGCCGATCGCGTCGTGCCCGTGCAGACCGCCGTCGTCACGCAACGTGACGTTCCGATTTGGATCGACGGGCTCGGCTCGGTCTCCGCGTACTACACGGTCACGGTGAAATCGCAGGTCGATGGGCGCCTCGACGCGGTGAAATTCATCGAGGGCCAGCACGTGAAGAAGGGCGACATGCTCGCGCAGATCGATCCGCGTCCCTTCGCGATTGCGCTGCAACAAGCGCAAGCCGCGTTCGCGCGGGACTCCGCGCAGCTGAAGAACGCCGAGCTCAACATGGAGCGCTACAAAACGCTGCGCGCGCAGAATTTGATCCCGGACCAGCAGCTCACCGATCAAGAGGCCTTGGTCGCGCAGCAAGATGCCACGGTGCGCGGCGATCAAGCGCAGATCGATACCGCGAAGTTGAATCTCGACTACGCGCACATCACGTCGCCGATCGACGGCGTCACCGGCGTTCGTCAAGTCGATCCCGGAAATATCATTCATGCGAGCGACGCGACGGGTCTCGTCGTCGTCACGCAG
>JAICXU010000345.1 GCA_025934595.1 Polyangiaceae bacterium
CGGAGGTATAGAAGCTGTTGCTCACGCGCAGCTGCGGTGCTCATGTCGAGCGAGTTGCCGTCGTCGTAGTCTTGCTGCACCGTCTCGAACGCGGCGCCGGCGCGCACCTTCGCCAGCGCCTCCTCGGCGCGCGCCTGGGCCTCGGCCTTCGTGCGCGTGACGGTCGGCATGGCGAGTGGCGCCCCGCGGAACGCGACGCGGATGGTGCGGTCGGCGAAGCCGTCGATCTCGCTGAGGTCCGCGAGCACGGGCGCGGGTCGGACGGAGGGGAGCGCCGCGGAAGCTGGCATAGGCGGCGACGGCGGCTGCAATGAGGCAGCGGACGACGGCGTGGCGACGGGCGCGGGAGGTTTTCCGATTTGCACTGCGACGGACGCGGAGGCCGCGACGAATCCGGCGTCGTGCTCGAAGGAGCCGTCGTGCTGAATCTTGCAACCAACGAGCGTTGCTGCGGCCGAAGCGGCCAGGAGCCAAGACGCAGGTCTCATCGCTTCGTCACAAACCTTCGGCGCCGACGAACTCGTCGGGCCAATCGTCGCCTTCGAACGGCCAGTATTCTTCGCGATCGTTCAGGTATCGCGCGGCGTCGAGCGAGTCGATCGCCGATTGCGGAAGGTAGCCGTTGTTGATCGCTTCGATCTCCACTTCGAGCGCACGCTTGCGACCTAGCACCGACTCGATGCGGCCGAGGCGCGCGCGACGGAGCAAACGCGAGAGCCGCAGGTCGACACGGCGAAGCGCATCGCGAGCGAGCGTCGTTTCGGCTTGATCCAAGGCCTTTCGTGCATCTTCGACTTGCACGCCGAGGTTGCTGGCTTGCGCGGAATCAGCGCGCAAGAGATCGGGCAGATCTTTTCCGCCGTTCGCTCCGCCGCTCGCATTCGTGTTCGCGCCGCTCGGCGCCTCTCCCATTCGATCTTCGAGCTGATGAAGCGATTCTTTCAGCGGGTCGACTTGCGCGCGCGACGCGTTCGCCGATTCCAGATCTTCGATCTGATGCTTCAACCCTTCGATCTGCTCTTTCGCGTCCGCGCGTTTCTCGGCCGGCGTTTCCGTTTCGTCGATCGCCGCGAGCACGCCGCCGTTCGTCGCGAGGCTCTTTTGCATTTGGTCGAGCTGCTGCGACGCGAGATGAAGGCCGCTTGCTTCTTGCTCGAGCACACCACGCTCGCGGGCGACCGCGCCGTACGCCGGGTCGAGGCGGAGGAGAGCCGCGATCGCGCGCATCGACTCCGGATCGGCCGATGCGCCGCCGATCTCCGCGTTGCCGGCGTCACTTCCCGTGCGCGCCGCGGTGAGGAGCGCTTCCATGCCGGCGGGGTCGCGCATGATTCGGCGAGCCGTATTTCGCACGGGCTCGTAGCGCTTGATGAACTCGACGAGCTTGCGATCGGCTTCGGGAAATTTGCAGCGCGCGAGATCCACGTAGGAATCCAAAATCCACGCTTCGTCTTCGTAGCGATGATGCACGTTCAGCGCCTTGAGCTCGTCGAGCAGCTCGCGCGCGCCTTCGTAATCTTTTTTCTCGTACCGGCTCGTCGCCGCTTCGTAGAGCGCTTCGGCGAGACGCTCGGAGTCTTTCGGTACCAGGTAGTAATAATAACGGGAGTCGTCGAAGCGATATTGCTCGTGCGCGATGCGACCGAGCGCGAGACGCGCCATGTCACGCACCGCGAAAAAATGCTCGTCCGCGAACACCGCCGTCGTCGCGTGCTCGCGTTTCGGATCGGCGATCTTGCAGAACAAATTCTCGCCTTCTTTGTACTGCCCTTTTTCGACGAGAATGAGCCCGTGCAAGTACGTGGCTTGCGCCCAAAACCGCGTTTTTTCCGGCACCGCCGAATATGCGGCGATCGCCGCGTCCGGATTTCCCGCTGCTTCTTGCGCGCGTCCGTTCAAGTAGGAGACCTCGCCGCGCGTTTCTTCCGGTGCGCTCGCGGGCACCGCCTTCAAGTCGTCCATGCCGGCTTGGTAATGCTCGCTCTCGATCGCGATCTCCACGAGACGCCGCACCGCGCGCCGCGCATACGTCGCGCGATTTTCCCATGCGCCTTTCGTGGCGAGCACGCGCCGCAGATATCCGCGTGCGGGCTCGTACGCGCCGGTGGATGCGAGCGCGTCGCCGAGCAAATACACCGCCGCGCGTCCCTCTTCATTTTCTTCGAACGACGAAAACCGCGGATGCTCGACGAGCTCCGTCATGAGCGCCACGCATTCGTCGAAACGACCGGCGCGCATCAAGTCTTCGCCCGCGGCCACGCGTGCGCCGACCTCGTCGAGACCGAATTGATTTTGCGATCCCAAGCGGCGATTGATGAGCGCGTTGTGGTAATCGCGCATTTTCTCGCCGTGCGTCTGCGGCTCCGTGGACGTGGCGGCCGTCGTCGGCGACGCGGCGTCCGCAGGTGGCCCGGCCTGCGGTTGCGCGGGCGCGTTCATCGGAGGAGGCGGTGGCGGCGGCAAATTCGTTCCCGCCGCGAACGCCGGTACGGCGACGGGCGTGAGCGCGAGAACCGCGAGGGCCGTCCATGCGAAAGGAGTGAGCGCGAGAAAGGATCGCATTCCTAGCTCCTCACTTTTTCTGCGCCTTGGCGACGGCCTTCACTTTCACGCGGAAGTCGTATTTGCCCTTTTTGTCGCTGGGAAAATCGTCCCCCATGCCGGAGTAATCGTCGACCTCGATCTCGACGGTGAGCTCTTCGTCTCGAGGCACGTCGACCGTGAAACGCGATCGTTGCTCGTTGCGGAAGGCATCGTTGCGATCGTCGCGTCGAGCGACGTCGATCGTGATCGCGTGGCGGCCCGGAGCGACGGAATGCTCGTAGATCGGCGTCATGTCTTCCGCGTGGAACGTGCCGCTCGGCGCCGAATACACGACGCCGTCGTCGATCGCGACCGTGAGCTTGCCGATCTTCGCGTGGCTGCCGTCGGTCTCGACGAAGAGCGCGACGCGCGAATGAAAGAGATTTTCGCCGACGGCGGCGACGCGCGCACGGAGCGCTGCGATGTCGCCGAGCAAGCGATCGTAATCGACGTTGCCGGCATCCACGACTGCGTACCCGGGCATCTCGTTCGGCGCGGGATTGAGCGGGGAAGGCCGAACGCCGCCGTCGTCACCGCCGCCCGCCGTCATCGGCGCAGGCACGGGCCCCGCGTCGTCTTCTTTCGAGCCGGCCCCCGACGACTCGTCGGTCGAGGCTTCGCTCGTGGGCCTCGTCTGCGATCTCGATCCGCCATGCCCGCGGCGCGGTTGTGCGAACGCCACGGTCGCACCGGCGACCATGAAAGCGATCAACGTACCGAGCGCGAGACGGCCGAGACGCATGTGACGATTATCCTCCAAACGGGAAGAAAATACTGGGTCCGAACGTGACCACGATGTCGTTCACGAGGTGATCCTCGCCGACGAGCGCCTCTTTCAAGATGTGATCGCGAATGTCGAAGCGGAGCCCGAACCATTTTCCGAAGTACCACTTCGTGCCCATGCCGAAGCTTCCGGTGAGACCGCGCGCGGTGGAATCGTCGGTGACGCCCGCGCCGATCGCCGCGTTGAAATCGAAGCGCGTGATGCCGCCGCCGAGCCAGCGCAGCTTGCCGTACGCGAACGACCAAATGAGATGTCCGAAGTAGAGGCGACCGGGTTTGTCGGTGCGGTCCTCGATCGTGACTTGCGGAAATCGGCGCTCGTAGGTGTCGGTGACGGCGGTGCGAAATCGCGTGAACTGAAAGCTCGCCTCGAGGCCGAGGTCTTCGGAGAAATGGAACGTGTACGCGCCGCCGCCGACCCAATTGGACGAATAGAGATCGGCCGCGTAGTAGCCGGCCATGCCCGAGAATTCGTGGCGGAATTTCTTGATGAAAAGGCGATCTTGGACGCCTCGATAATGACGGCCGCCGACGAGCTCTTGTTTCAGCTCCTCGTCGACGCATTGCGCGCGCGCCGATCGCTCTCCGATCGCGGAAACCGCCAAAAACAAGGCGATCGCGAATGCGGCCTTCGCGCCGAGCTTCACAAAACGTCTCGTTCCCGCACGGGACACGCGCATCCGAGATTGAAGTAACAGGCTCAGCTTTGTCATGTCAATCGCAGCTCGCGACCCGGCGGAACCGGATCGGGAAACGCGTGTGCGAATCCGCCACCAACTCGTCACATGCCGGCCATCCTCGCGGAGTAAGCTACGTTGGTGCCGAGGCATGCCGCCGTCCTGCTGCCGTGCGCGCTCAGCATCGGAGGCCTCGATCCGGGAGGCGGCGCGGGGCTCGCGGCCGATCTTCGTGCGTTCCATCTCGCCGGCGCTTTCGGTTGCGGCGTCGCGGCGGCGCTCACTGTGCAGTCGACGTCGGGCGCTCGGGCCGTCCATGCCGTCGCCGCGCCGCTCGTCCTCGCCCAAGCGCGCGAGGTGCTCGCGCATCAGCGCGTGCGTGCGATCAAAACGGGCGCGCTCGCGAGCGCGGAGAACGTGAAAGCAGTGGCCACGCTTCTCGCGATCCATCGCGAAATACCCGCTGTCGTCGATCCGGTGATGATACCGACGCGCGGCGGAGGACGCCTTCTCGCGGCGAGCGCGCTTGCCGCGATGAAGAAAGAATTGATCCCGCGTGCGGCGCTCGTGACCGCGAACGCGCCGGAGGCGGAGGCGCTCGCGTCGACGCGCGTGCTCGATTTGGAATCGGCGAAGGCGGCAGCGACGGCGATCGTGAAGATGGGCGCGCGGGCGGCGCTCGTGAAAGGCGGCCATTACAACGTGACGTCGCGCACCGCCGTCGACGTGCTCGTCGTCGAGAAGAAGACGATCTTGCTCGAAGAAAAAAGGCTACGCCTTGCGCCGCTGCACGGTGGAGGCTGC
>JAICXU010001083.1 GCA_025934595.1 Polyangiaceae bacterium
CCTGGTGCGTGCAAATGGCCGTGAACGCGAAGACGCCGCTGTCGTCTTGCCCGACGATGAACGGATTGCGGCCCGAGCCGACGCGCGACCACGTCCCGTTCGCGAAGCTCGAGACGTCGCCGACATCGGTGCCCGGCGGTTGCGCGTCGCAATCCAAGGGGCCCGAGCTTCCGCCTTCGTCCGTGCCGCCTTCGGTGTCGCCGCCGAAAGAAGTCGGTGACGAGGTGCTACACGCCGCTTGCGTGAGGGTCACGCCGGCCGCGAGGAACTGAAGCGCGCGTCGGCGATCGATTCGCTGCTCCGCGACTGCGTCGTCCTTCGGATCCGAGCGGAGGATGTCGAGGTGTCTTCGTTTCATGTGACTCGGATATCGCGCGTTCGGAGGGCTCGAGCCAGTACAAAAGACAGCCTCTTCACGCGTGAACATTTCGAGCCCGAGCGGAGAACAAGAAGTGGCGTCGCGATCTCGTGTGCCGCGCCGAGGCAAAAAATCCACGGCGGAGGCTCCGCGATCCGATCACGATCTTCCCGCTTGTCAATGCCTGGGCAGTCGCATTGATGTGGTTAGCTTCGGAGAGTCCTCGTTTCTGGGCATGGGTGTAGATGAATCATTTTCTCCTCTTCTTGATGGCGGTTTCCTTGTGTACGAGCGCATGTGTCGGCGTGCCTGCCTACGATCGCGGTATTCTCGCGCAGCCCAGCATGAGCCCGGGCGACCTGACGCGACCGGGCGAGGAGCATGCGCGCGACGTGCAGGAAGGATCGACAGGCGGCGGCCTCGCGGCGGGCGGCGGCTGTGGCTGCAACTGATCGCGGGGAAATTACCCTCGATCCTCGCGCTCTCGTTTTTTGTCGTAGTTTTTTTTCGCAGCCGCAGCGAAGCGCACGCACAAGGCGCTGACCCACACACTGCAAGCGTGCCTCCCGTAGGCGCGCCTCCGCGCCAACCGGGACCCGTCGCAGAGACGTCGTCCGGGTCGAGCGTCGACGTGAAAGCGTCCCTCGATTACGCGACGTACGCCGACACCGATCACGTGTTCGTGCAAACGCCATCCATCGCCGGCGGCGTGTCGAGCCCGACCGCGGGATGGAGCCTCGATGGCAGCTATCTCGTCGACGTCGTCTCCGCGGCGTCGGTCGACATCGTCTCGACCGCGTCACGACGCTGGGAAGAAGTTCGTCATGCCGGCACGCTCGACGCAGCGTACAAACCCGGCACGTTCGGCGTGTCCGCGTCGGGCAACGTATCGAGCGAGCCCGATTATCTCTCTTGGACCGGAGGCGGCGCCGTCACGCAAGACGTGTTCGACAAAAGTCTCACGGTGCTCCTCGGTTTTTATCATTCGCACGACGTCGCCGGTCGAACCGACACGCCGTTCTCCGTCTTCTCGCGTTCTCTGAATCGCGAAGCCTTCAAGGCCGGCGGCACGCTCGTCGTCGATCGCGCGACGCTCGCGTCGTTCGTCGCCGACGTCATCGTCGAGAGCGGCGATCCGTCGAAGCCGTATCGCTACGTTCCTCTCTTCGCGCCCGGAACGAACGTGCCCGTCGGCGCGCCGATCGAGCTCGTGAACAGCTTGCGGGTTTCGGCGAGGCCGCTCGAGCAGCTGCCGCTCTCGCGGGATCGCTTCGCGGGAACGGCGTTCCTCGCGCACCGTTTCTCGAAG
>JAICXU010000353.1 GCA_025934595.1 Polyangiaceae bacterium
AACGAGCAACGCTTCGCTCGCTCGAAGGACGATCACGTGCCGGTCCAGACCGGGGATCTTTTTTGCAAGAAAGCCATGAGACCTTCGCGCGCGTCGTTCGTCGAGAGGACTTCGCCGAGCTTCTCTCGGAGCATCGGGAGCGCTTTTTCGAGGTCCATGTCGTCTTGCTGGGCGAAGGCTCGGAGGCCTAGTGCGATCGTTTTTGGGCTCTTGCTCGCGAGGGTTTCCGCGAGGGTCGTCGTGGCTGACTCGAGGTCGGCTGCTTTTTCGACTCGATTCAGGATGCCCAGGTTTTTCGCTTCTTGCGCCGTCAGCTTCGCTCCCGTCAGCATCATTTCCACGAGCGCGCGGCGTGGGACCTGACGCGCCAGCACCGCCATGATCATCATCGGAAAGAGACCGACGTTGATCTCCGGCGTGCCGAGCTGGGCGTCGTCCGCCGCGATCGCGCACGTAGATGCGGCGGCGAGGCCGAGACCGCCGCCCATCGCGTGTCCTTGTATTTTACAAATGATTGGCTTTTCGCTGCGCACCATCGCGAGCAGCAGGTCGGCGTAGTCGCCTTTGAATTCGAGCTTCGCTTCGTCGCCGCCCGCCGTCATCTGCTGGAAGTCTCCGCCGGCGCAGAAGCTCTTTCCCTCGCCCTCGAGGATGACGACGCGCACGTCGGGCGAGGCTTGCGCGTCCGCGAGCGCGTGTAGAAGCTCGTTCGTCATCTGCGGACCGATCGCGTTGCGGCGCTCGGGATAATTCAACGAAATGCGGTAAAAGTGGCCCGATTTCGCGATTTTGATTTTGTGCAAAAGCGCCGCGTCGAGCATGCGATCAGGCCGTGGCTACGGGAGCCTGGGCATGCGGCGCTTTCGCGCGCGCGCGCACCTCGTCGAGCTGCAAGATCTTCTTCGCTTCTTCCACCGTCGCCACCTTGCGACCCACGTCGCGGACCTGGCGCACGGCAACTTCGATCAATTCGCCGTTCGACTTCGCCATGTCGCCGTTCGGCAAATACAAATTGTCCTCGAGCCCCGCGCGCACGTTTCCGCCGAGCACCGCCGCCGCCGCGATCATTCTCCATCCGCATTTCGAGATGCCGATCACTTCCCATTCGCTGCCGGCGGGCATGATCTTCGTTTGCAGCTGCAAGGACTCGACGAGCGGCGGAATTCCGCCGAGCACGTTCACGATGAACGAGAACTGGAGCGGCTTCTTCAAGATGCCCATCTCGAGGAGCGGCCAGATGCCGTTCGTGTGACCGGTGTCGAAGCACTCGAGCTCGGGCTTCACGCCTGCCTCGTTCATCGCCTCGAGCAGCTTGATGATCTTCGAGTACGTGTTCGGAAACACCATGTCGAAGACGAACGATTTTTTGCTCGATGAGTACTTCGAATAATTCATCGTGCCCATGTTGAGAGCAGCGATGTGCGGCCGGCATTCCTTGATGTAGGCGCACTGCTCGGTGACGTCGTCCAAGATCGTTCCGCTCGAGAAATTCAGCAGGATCGGGCAGCGTTTCTCGATCTCGTCTTTGATCTTCGCGAACGTCGCCGGGCTGAACGTGGGCGAGCCGTCGTCGTTTCGCGCGTGGATGTGCAGCACGCTCGCGCCCGCGTCGTACGCGCGCTTCGCTTCTTCGGCGATCTCGACGGGCGTGTACGGAATGTATTGGCACTGTTTGCGATTCGCGAGCACGCCGGTGACGGCGCATGTGACGACGCAAAGATCCGGATCGCGTACGAACGTCTCGCTCATGATCATTCCTCCAAATTCGCTGCTTCGCGCTCGCCGTCATCGAGCTTCGTGAGAAGGGCCTCGCCCTGCTCGCCCATGCCCGCCACGATCGCGGCGCGCACGCGCGACGAAATCTTGTTCACCATCTTCAAGAGATCGTGCGCTTCGTTCGCGGACAGGCTCTCGAGCGCCGCGCGGAAAATGGTGATCGGCTCGATCGGAATTTCGGCCGCGAGCTTCTGACCTTTTTCGGTGAGATGAATGCGGACGACGCGGCGATCCTCCGTAGAACGCACGCGCTCGACGATCTCTTCGCGTTCCATGCGATCGACGATGCCCGTCACGGTGCTGTTCTGCGCGCGAATCGCGTCGCTCAATTCCGAGAGCGAGAGGTCGCCCATCGTCTCGAGCATCTTCACGACGGTGAGCTGGGGACCCGTCAGGCTCGCGCGCGCCGCCAGCTGCTTCGTGAAGCGGCGATTCTCCGTGTACAAAAACACGAGGATTTTGAGGATTTCCTCCACGTCGTTCGACTGCGGCTTCGGGCGCCGAGCCGACGCTTCGGAACGAGGAGGCTTTTTCGCGAGTCGCGTAACGGGTCGCACGATCCAATAGCGCGCAGACTTGTGCGCGTCCTGAAGTTTCGTGTACGAAATAATTCGCCTGCGGTCAATGCCGGCTTGCTTGCGAGGCGTGCCGCGTCGTGGCATTCGTTGCGCCCGTTTTTCCGGGCCGCCACCAATGCCTCCGCACGAATTCGAATTTTCCGTTGCCGATCTCGATGCTTCCGGAAAGGACTTCCGCTTTCCCGTGCGCGGATCCTGGCTTCGCGGCGTGCTCGAAGGCACCGAAATGAAAGCGGGCGCGCACGATGGCGCGCTGGAAATTCGCGCATCGAAGAGCGGCACCGACGTGATCGTGCACGGGACACTGACCGCCGAGCTCGTGACGCCGTGCGCGCGTTGCCTCGGCGATGCGGTCGTGAAAATCGACGGTCCGCTCAGCATCTTGATGGTCCCAGGGAAGGCCGCCGACGACGACGAGCTATCTCCCGAGCAGGCCGACGTGGGCTCCTACGAAGGTGAGACGGTCGTGCTCGATGACGTCGTCAAAGACGAAATCCTGCTCGAAATCCCGATGATCCCCTTGTGCTCGGAGGACTGCCCGGGTATGAGCCCAGGTCTAAATCAGAAGCCGGATCACGAGTCCGGTGGACAGGGAAAAGAAGAGGAAGAGATCGATCCTCGCCTTCTCCCGCTCTTGAAATTGAAACAAGCCGAGCAGTCGAAGAAGAAAGAAAGAAAGGGTTAGTAGCCGTGGCGGTCCCGAAGCGACGTACCAGCCGTTCCAAGCGCAACATGCGCCGCGCGAATCACGACAAAGTGACGCCGGTGCAGCTCATCGCCTGCTCGAATTGCGGCGAGCCCTCGGTGCCGCATCGCGCGTGCCCGTCTTGCGGCCACTACAAGGGTCGCCCCGTGACCAAAGTGGCGACGAAAAACGCGACCGCCAAGAAAGAAGCCTGACGTCCCGATGAGCCCCGGCTCGTTCAAGACGGGGGCCCGCATCCTGGGGACTGGCCATTTCTTGCCGCCGCTCGTTCGCACGAACGAGGACCTCGAGAAAATGGTCGAGACGAGCGACGCGTGGATCCGTGAACGCACGGGCATCCGCGAGCGCCACATCGCGCCCGATGGGATGGTCACGTCCGATATGGCCGCCGCCGCGGGAAAAAACGCGCTCGATGCCGCAGGCCTCGCCGCCAAAGACGTCGACATGATCATCGTCGGCACCGTCACGCCCGACATGCCGATGCCCGCGACGGCCACGTTCGTCCAGCAAAAGATCGGCGCGCCCGATTGCCCGGCGTTCGATCTCTCCGCCGCGTGCGCCGGCTTCATTTACGGCATTTCCATCGCCGACAAATTCATTCGCTCCGGCGCCGCGAAGCACGTGCTCGTCATTGGCGTCGAGCTCCTCTCCCGCGTCGTCGATTGGACGGACCGCACGACCTGCGTTCTCTTCGGCGATGGCGCCGGCGCGATGGTGCTCGGTCCTGGCGACGGATCCGATCGCGGCATCATCGGCACGCAGATCTTCACCGACGGATCATTGGCGCGCTCGCTGATGATCCCCGCTGGCGGCAGCGAGCTGCCCGTCACGCATGCCGTGCTCGAGGGCCGACAGAACAAAGTGAAGATGAAGGGGCAGGACATCTTCAAGGCGGCCGTTCGAAACTTGTATTCTGCAAGTCAGGGCGTCGTCGACGCTGCCGGCATGAAGAACGATCAAGTCGACTGGGTTTGCCCGCACCAAGCGAACCTGCGCATCATCGATCAAGTCGTGCAGCGCGCGAACTACGAGCGCAGTCGCGTGCTCTCGAACATCGAGCGCGTCGGCAACACGTCGAGCGCGTCGATCCCCATTCTCGTCGACGAAAACGTGAGGAACGGCAAAATCAAGCCTGGCCACGTCGTCTTGATGTGCGCGCTCGGCGCGGGCGTCTCGTGGGGCAGCGCGCTCGTTCGTATGTAGTTGCGGCGCTCGCGTCGCTGTCGACCGTCGCGTGCTCCACTACGTCGGCGTCGAACGGCGGGCTCGCGGTGTGCAGCGCCCTTCCTGCCGATGCGGGATCGTGCGCGATAAATCAAGGTCTCCTCTCGTGCACGGATCGCGACAGCGGCATCGCCGAAGTTTGTCTGAGCGACAACGCGAACGCGTGCCCCGACTCCGACTCGCTCTCGCTGGACGACTGCAAGAGCCTTTGTCCCGCGGGTGAATTCGCGGCGGCGTGCGGCGGCCCTCCTGCACGCGACGGCGGCGCTCCCGCAAATGATCCGCCATCGCCGAAGTGCACGAGCGCCGGCGCGAATCCCGGCGGAACGGCGTATTGGTGCTGCCCGTGCGGGTCCTGATGTCGCCTGACTTTTCTCCGTTCGGCGTTTGCGCTAGGTGGGCGTGATGACGATCGCGTGGCTTTTTCCGGGTCAAGGTTCGCAAGCCGTCGGTATGGGCAAAGACGCTCATGACGCATCGCCTGCCGCGCGGCGCGTGTTCGAAGAAGCCG
>JAICXU010000451.1 GCA_025934595.1 Polyangiaceae bacterium
GAAGCGATGGGCGGCGAGGGCACGATGGCGAAATGGGTGAAGGCCGATCCGCAGCTCGCAAGCTGGGACCTCACGCATCCGACGCCCGCCGGCGCCGAGCTCATCGGCGATTTGTTCTACAAAGCGCTGACGACGGGCTTCGACGCGTATGAATCGCGCAAACGCGTGACGACGAACTGACGAGCGCGCAGACCTGATGCGCGTCTAGAGTGGATAGCTCACGAGCGGCGTCGTCACGGGCGGCGCGGTCGGCGTCGTTGGCGGGTTCAAGAGGTCGGGCTTCGTCGGTGCTTCGGGCAGACCTTTTTCTTTTCGCCAATCGTCGTACGCGCTCGTCAGCGCCGTCGCGAACGCGTTGCCGAGATCGATGTAACCCTGCCGCGTGAAATGCACGCGATCGCTTCGTCCTCGCGGCGGCGATTCGGTCGCCCATGCTGCCATCGATCCGTAGCCGCCCATCGCTGCGTATTGATCGAAGAACGCGCAGCCGCCGGCCTGGGCCACGCGCTTTTGCGTCGCGATGATCTCGATGATCTTCGGTGACGTGACCCAACCTTGCGGCGATTTGATCGCGCGATCGGTGGGACCCAAAAAGAGACACGACGCCGTCGGCACTGCACGCGAGACGCGGCCGAGGAGCTCGGCGAGCGTTTGCTCGTATTCGGCGGCGGGCGTCGAGTCGCCCGATTCGTTCGTGCCGTAGGCGAGGACGACGAGCTGCGGATCGCGATGGCGCAGCTGCTCGGCGAAATGCGCGTCGTTCCAGTCGAGGACATTTTGCGCGCGCTCGCCATTGATCCCGAGCGCGTCGAAGGTGAGCGCATTTTGCGCGCGATCGAGCGCAGCCCCGAAAATGCGCACGGTGCCGTCGCCGACGGTCCTGACCTCGATGTGATGAGGAGCATCGGTGACGTCGAACGACGTGAAGCCGGATTTCGTGGCCTTGTCCTTCGTCTTCACACTACCGATCTCTGCGCCGTCGACGGAGACGTCGAACGATCCGCCGTTCGGCATCGTGAGATACGAAAATTCGATCTTCGAAGCGGGCGCGTCGATCTGAGACTCGAGCGTCGCATTGCGCTTGTTCGTGACGAGGCTCCAACCGGCGAGGCCGTACATCCCGTCGCCGACGACTTTTCCGTTCACGAGCTTGCCGTGCTCGGGCTGCCAATCGCGTGACGTTTTTCCATGCACGCCGTCTTGCGCGTACGTCTTCCAAGGGCGGCCGATCGCGACGAATCCGCGGCCGCCGTCGCCGAAGCGCATTTGCAGCTGTTTGCGTGCCGCGCTGGTGCCGATGTCGGCCGCCGTATGCGAGTCGCCGAGCTGGATCATGCGCACGTCGGATTGCGCGGAGGCGTCGTCGATCGTGGCGAGGGCCTCGAAGAAGCGATGCAAATTCGCCGGATTTTCGATTTTGCCCGAAGGCTGCGGCTTCGTGCTCGCGGCCGATGTCGTCGAGGTCGTCGACGTCGCGGCCAGCGGCGGCGCGGTCTTATTTTGCGGCGCCGTGAGCGCCAAAGGCGCATCGGTGGGCTCCAGCGCAGCCCTCTCTGCATGCGCGGCGCAAGCGCCAGCAGCGAAACATGCAGGGACGAGCCAAAAAGAACGACGCACGGGCCTATCAAGAATGTGGCACGCAGCACGAAAAAGGGCGATTTTTTCGCGCATGCCGATCCGGCCCGAAATCGTCCTCCGCGGAGCCGTGGCGCTTACGTATGCGGCGCTGCAGATCGCGCTCGTGCTCACAGCGTCGCTCCGTGCCGACGGCGCGTTCGGATTTCGGATGTTCAACGAGTCGTCCTCCGTCGAGGCGCATCTCTTTCGCGAGGTCGATTCGCCGAGCGGCCAAGGCACGGTTCGCGAAGCTGCGCCGGACGGCAAGTGGCGCGCCCACGACGCGAGCGGCGCATGGCACCGATTCAGTTGGTACGACCGCGTCAAGAGCGGCGCCATCGCCGGGCTCGATGCGAAAGTGCATGCGAGCTACGGAGCGGCCGCTCAAGTCGATCGCCTGCATGCCGCCCTCGATGATCTCGCTGCGCACGTTCCGGACGACACCGAGACACGCGCGTTCGTTCTCGAGATCGCGGTCATGAAAAATGGAAGGCGCCCCGTGCCCGTCACGTTCCGCGCCGAGGTGAAACATTGACGCTCGGACGCTGGACGAGCTGGCTCGAAAAACAAGGCCGCACCGAGGTGCTCGGCGCGATGCGCATCGCGATCGGCTGTCTTCTCTTCGCGCAGGCGTTCGATGCGTTTCGCGAGCTCGGTCAGATCGGCTACTTCGGCGACATGTTCCACATGCCGTTCATTTCCGAGCGGTACGTCCCATCGCATGTATTATACACATATTTGCTCGACGCGCGTCTTTTGCTGGCCGTGCTCGTCGCGATTGGAATTCAAGCGCGCCCGGCGCTCGCCGTGAGCTCGCTGCTCGGCATTTGGACGCTCGCGAGCGATCGCCTCCAATACCATCACAATCGCTATGCGCTCTTGCTCTATGCGTTTCTCTTGGCCCTGACTCCGTGCGACGAATCTTGGCGGCTCGTCGGCAAGCGTGCGAGCGCAGACGAGACGGGAGCGATGTGGGGCGTCTATCTCGCACGCGCGCAAGTCTCGCTCGTGTACCTCGCGTCGGGCGGATCGAAGCTCTTCGATCCGGATTGGCGCAGCGGGCTCATGATGCACGGGCGCTTCCTCGAATACGGATATCAAGCCGTCGACAAAGGCGTGCCGCAGCCCATCGTCGATTTTTTTTCGCAGCCGTTCATGACGAGCCTCGTCGCGAAAGGCGCGATCGGCTCGGAGCTCTTCATCGCGTGCGCGCTCTGGTCGAAGCGTCTTCGCCGGGTCGCGCTTTGGTGGGGCATGCTGTTTCACCTGACGATCGAGTCGACGAGCTCGGTCGAGCTCTTCACGTGGGTCACCCTCGTCGCGTATGCGTTTTTCGTCACGATGGATGCCCGCGCGCGCACGTTCGAAGCGGACGGCTCGACTCGGCTCGGAAAATTTCTCGTGCGCGCGATGCGCGGCCTCGATTGGCTCTCGCGTTTCGAGACGCGTACGTGGAAAGGCGACGACGTCGGATCGAAGCACGTCGTCGTCGTGACCGGGCGTGACGGCAAGCGAGTCACGGGAATTCACGCGTGGGCGGTGGTCGCAGAGGCGACGCCGCTCCTGTTCCCGATGTGGGCGCCGCTCGCCCTCATTGCATCGTTTCGCTCGTGAGCCCCTTATGAATTCGAAGCGCGTTGTCGTTCACCAACTCGACGCGCATGAAATCGTTCGGTCTGGTTCTTCTCGCCTCGCTCGGGTTGGTTGCCTCGGCGACTGACGCATTCGCGGATGCCCCCGCGCGCACGGTCACGAGCGGAAAGGCCGAAAAATGGGCCGCCGGCACGATCACGGTCGTCCTCGACGGCTCGCTGACCGATGTCGACCCTCACGCTCAAGATACCGTCACCGCCGCGTTCGGAGCTTGGATGGGCGGCACGAACGTGAACCAAGTCGTCGTGAATCGCACATCCGAGCACGGCGTCGCCGCGCAAGACGGCGTGAGCCGAATTTTGGTCGCGCCGATCACGATCGCCGATCACGAAAAGGACGTCGCGATCACGATCAGCTATGCCGATTCCGAGACCGGCGTCATCGTCGAAGCCGACACCATCTTCAACTCCCGCTATGCGTTCGCGGTCCTCGATGCGAGCGACGAAGCGGACGTTTCGCGCGACGAGAAGTGCGGAAAAAAATACGACATCCAAAATGTCGCCACGCACGAATTCGGTCATTTCTTCGGCCTCAGCGAAGACGTGAGCGACGAGAGCGCGACGATGTTCATCGAGTCCGCGCCATGTCAGACCCACAAGCGCGAGCTCACGAGCTCCGACGTCGCGTCGATGTCGAGCCTCTATCCCGCGTCGGGCGAAGCTGTATCCCCGGCGACGTCGTCGTCGGCTTCGTGTGCCTTCGCGCCTCTTTCGAATCGCAACGAATCCAGCGCGCCCTTTTTTCTTCTCGCGGCGGCGTGCGCGTTCATGATCCGGCGCGGCAACGGCACTCGAACTTCTCGCGCTTCATCTCGATGCAATCGCTCGA
Organism: Polyangiaceae bacterium; assembly: GCA_025934595.1. GTDB lineage: Bacteria > Myxococcota_A > Polyangia > Polyangiales > Polyangiaceae > JAICXU01. Next base: position 4,099 of record JAICXU010000451.1, read on the forward strand.
CGTGAGCCACTCTTCGCGATAGCTGCCGTTTTCGCCGGGGATCCAACGCACGACGAATTGAC
>JAICXU010000714.1 GCA_025934595.1 Polyangiaceae bacterium
CGTCGGCGGCGGCTTCGGTGCCGCCGATGCGATCGGCTTCGCGAGGCCCGCAGCTTTTGCCATCGCCATCATCGCGGCGGCGTCGGTTTGCTCCGGAATCGCAGTCGCCGATGCATCGACGACCGCGATCGCGGAGTCGATCGGCGGAGCGCTCGCCGTCGTCGACGGCGTCGTGACGGGCGGCGTCGTGTCGACAGGCGCTGCGCCGCCGAACGCTCCGTTCTTGTACCCGATGAGAAGCGCGCCACCGCCCAAGATGAGCAGCGTGATCGCGATGAACGGAGCGAGGCTCGATTTTTTCTCGGGCTCTTCGACGAACGATTTCGCGCTGACCGCCTTTGCCGCGACCTTCGGCCGCTCGCTCTTCGGGGGCTCGCTCTTCGGCGTCGCTTTCGGGAGCGCCACGGTTTCCGCGGGCGCAGCTTTCGGCCGATCCGACGCCGATGTGGCCCCGACCGCAGGAACCTCCACGGGCCTCGTCTCGGCGCGCTCGGCGGCTTTGGCCTCGGCCTTTTCTTCCGCGATGTCTGCGGCAGTCGGCTCCGGCAACTTTTCGACCGCGGGAGGCGGCTTCGATTTTTCGAAGAGCGGGTTCGTGCCCACTTCTTCCATCGATCCGCCTGCCTCTTTCAGAGCTTCTTCGAGGAGCTCCGCGGCTTGCTTCATGACCGTGCGCTCGCCGGGAGGCGGCATGTCCGCTGCTGCCGACTCCGCGCTGCCCGGAAAAAATCCGCTGCCCGCGGCTGGCTTCGCCCCACCGGTGGCCGGAGCATCCGGCTGCACGGGCGAAGGCATGCCGACGATCGTCGACTTCACGTTTCCGGCGTTCGGTCGCGGCGCCGTCGATCCGGACGCGCCCGTCGTGCCTGGTTTCACGGCGGCGCCCATTCCGGCGATCGTGGCCTTCACGGACGGACCGATTCCCTGTTGCGTCGATTTCAACGCGCCTGCGCCGGCCGTCGGTGACTTGTTGTCGACTTGCGTCGTGTCGCCTTCGAGCTGCGACGTGAATGAGCTGCCGGCGTCTTCACGCGACGCGACGAGCTTGTCGATGACGGCCCGCGAGCTGTCGTCGAGCTTGATGAATTTCACGCCCATGCCCGCGGGGTTCTGCGTGCCGCTCGCGGCCGCGGGATCGCGCTTCCACACGACGCGTCCGACGCCCGCGATCACGGATTGATCGCCGGCGAGACGAATCTCGAACTTCAGCAGCGTGCCTTGCGGAAAGGGCGTGGAGGTCTTGATGAAGATTCCGCCCTTCGAGACGTCGCTCGCATGATTGTCGATGAACTCGTCGACGGTGGCGCTCTTGTAGCGCACGTTCAAGCTGACGATCTTCGCGCGCGGATCTTTGCGGGTGTCCTGACTCATCGCCCTGCCATCGTAACCGCTCTCGGGGCAAAAACGCCAAGTTCGCGACGGTCGCGCGCGGACCGCAGGATTTGGTACGTTCTTTTTTCGAATGGGCAGGCACCCGGCGCAAAGCGGCGGCTCGCGGAAATTTCGCGTGCAGGACAGAAAGCCGGTCCGCCTCCAGGTTTCGGTCACGCATGTCGGCTCGGGCTGGGTGCGGGCCGGTCGCGTGCAGAATTTGGGGCTCGGCGGCGTCTGCTTCGAAATCGACGAAGAGATCGCGGTCGGCGATCGTCTCGTTCTTTCGTTCGTGGCACCTGCGCTTTGGGATCCGCTCGCCATCCGTTCCCGCGTCGCGTGGACGCGCGCCCGCACCTCGCGCGAGCTCGTCCGCTGCGGAGCCACCTTCGAGCACAACAACCCTGCCGACGTCTTTGCGCTCTTCGAGCTCGTCGGCAGCCTCGTCTTCTGAGAACGCGTTCCGAAGAACGCGCGCGCGTCAGTCCTGCCCGCAGACGTTGAATCCCGGCAGGATCGCGCTGGGCGTGCACGTGAAACCGTCCGCAGCGCATACGTCGTTGCTCGAGCAGAAGATCACGTTCGTCGTGAGGTTGCCGGAGACGTCTTTTTCCGGGCAGCTCGATTGGCAGCTCACGCTCGCGTAGCCGCCCTGCGCGGAGACGTTCTTCAAGGTCCCGCAGCAGATCGGCGTGCCGCCTCCGCAGTCCGCGTTGTCGCGGCACTGGACGGTGACGCCGTTCGTCATGCCCGTGCACTCGCCGTCACTTGCCGTGCACGTGTACGAGGTGGTCGTCGTGAGGCCGTCGCCCTGGAGCCCGCAGCACTTCGGGTCGGTCGCATTGCACGTGAGCGAGTCGCCGCAGATCGCGGGGACGAGGTCGCCGTGTCCTCCGCCGCTGTCGACCTTGATCCCCGAGTCCATGCCCGTGACTTTCCCTGCGTCGCTTCTCGTTCGCGCGTCGGCCGTCGCGCCGCTGTCGTTCGATCCGGTGCCCGATCCGCTCGGTTGCGCGTCCAGCAAGTCGGAGCTGACGCCGCTACACGCGAAGAGGAGCATCCCCGCGGATGCAGCGATGGCCGAAAAAACAAGGCTATTTCGATTCGAAGTCATGGCTTTTTTCCCGAAGGCGCGCGTGGCAATGCCGCAGGCTCGCCCGCGCGTCGTGAATGAGTTACGCGATCATTGGCAAACATCGAATCCCGGCAAGAGGGTGCTGGGGCCGCAGGTTTCTCCGGTTGCGGAGCATTCGTCGGCGCCAGCGGGATCGCAGAATCGGCGGAAGTCGCTGTCGACGATGCCGGCGTCGTCGGTGAGCGGGCAGCTCGATTCGCAATCGACCGAGTCGTACGCGCTCGTGAATCCGTTCGTGGTCAAGTGTCCGCAGCAGACCTTGTCGCCCGGACAATACGAATCGTCGCGGCATGCGATGGCGACGTTGAACGCGCC
>JAICXU010000347.1 GCA_025934595.1 Polyangiaceae bacterium
AAGCGCTCGCGTTCCACGCGCAAGACGGGCAAGGCGCGTCGATGGGCGCAGGCGGCGCGATCGCGTATCACCGCTTGCCGCACGTGAACGTGTCGAGCGGCACGATGACCGCGAACGTCGACGTGATGCTGCTCGACGACGTGAACGAGGACGACTATTGCCCGTTCGACGGCGTGCTCGGCATGGACGTGCTCGAGAAGTGCACGCTCGTCATCGACGACAAAACGATGACGGGCCGCTGCGCCAATTGAGGCGTGCAGGGCCCGCGGTGGATGGTTGTGGTTTATGCCTGAGAAATAGGCTGCTCAGGCGACGTTCTTGCCGCGCGTCTCGTCACGAAGAATGTCGGCCAATGCATCGACCATGGCAGGCGCGAGCTCATCAGAGATCGTCCCGCCTCCGACATTTCTCGCCACACGATGACGGCGCCCCGACGCCGGATGAGTGGAGGGTTTGTCGCGTCTCATTGCCTTCTCGTAGCGCGTTCGAACGACCTTGGTAAAGAATTCGCACGCCTCAATCGAATTTTTTTTCGAATGTTTCTGCGTTTCGAATTTGACGAGCTGCGTTGTGGCGCTAAGGACACCTGCCCGAAGATTCGAGCGCCGGCGACGTCCCGAAATGTGCGGCGCGCGCGGTGATTCGCGGCGCTCTACAGCGCGGTGACTTGGACGCGCTCGCGATCGGCGGAGCGCAGCGCGGCATCGACCGAGAGAACGTCCTCGCCTTCGCGAAGCTCTTTTTTCGTGAGCCCCACCGATGCGAGGAGCACCCGCGACGGCGAAAATCCGAGATCGTCCGCGTGCACGAAGAGGCGGCCGAGATGCTCCGCGTACGCGCGCGCGAGCGTGCGAAACGGAATGTGATCGAATTTCTTCGCGCGACGACGGCTCGCGGCGGCCGACGCCATGAGGCTCGCCGTGAGCGTGTGATAGAGCACGCGGAGCCTTGGCGATGCGTCGTTTCGAGCAGCGCGCAAGCCTGCCGAGCGACCAGACACGTCGTTTTCGTGCTGCAGAATGCAGCGGAGAAAATGCGCGTTGAGCGGCACGTGGAACGACTCGTCGCGCGTCAAGATCGTGAGCATCTGCCGAACGGCCGGATGTGATTTCGCGGTGCGCAGCGCGAGGCGATAGGTGGTCGCGCCGATGGTCTCGAACATCAAGTTCGTGAGCACGATGGTCTCGTGTCGCTTCGCGCGCGCATAGAGCTTGTAGAAGGTGCGCGTGGTCGGTCCCATCGGGCGAACCTCGCCGCCGAGGTAGCCGAGAAATTGCGTGAGGAGCTCGCGATGCCAGCCCTCTTCGTCGCCATAGAGCTTCAGCACGTCGGCGAGCTCGGGATCCCACGCGCGGATCTCGTCGGCGATTTCGTGCGCCTGCCTCAGGCCGGATTCTTCCGCGCGAAACGCGGCGTTGAAGAACGCGATGGCGGCTTGTTGCTCCTCCGCGCTCTCCCACGTGATGGGCATCGAGAGGTCGAGCGACTCGGCATACATGCGCTCTCGCCGCTTGCGCAGGAGCCGGAGCCAGTCCGATGTCGTAAGCGTCGCCGATCCCATCTCAGAAGCCGCGGCAGCATGGCATGAAATTACGGGTGCAGCACGATTTGTCGGACGAAGCCGCGCAACGCCGCAGAATTGTGCGGCGCAGAGTCGATTTTGCGCACGATATCGTCGGGGTCGAGATCTTCGCTGCGGATGACCTCACGCCGCGCCTCCACGTACGCGCGGAGAACATCCTCGTCGATCTCCGGGTGATATTGCACGGCGCGGATGAACGGCCCGACGGCAAACGCCGCGATGGGCTCGAGATCGGTCGTGGCGAGAACCCGCGCGCCCTCCGGCAACGTGACGACCGAATCGACGTGGGTCGCGTAGACGAAGAACGATTCTTCCGCGTCGCCGAAGATGGGATCTTTCTCGAGCCGCGTGACCTTCACCTTTCCGATCTCACGACCGCGTGGATTTTTGGCGACCAGACCGCCGAGCGCTTGACCGATCAATTGATGCCCGAAACAAATGCCGAGCACCTTCTTCTCTCTCGCACGCGCCTGACGAATCCATTCTTCGGTCCGCAGCATCCATGGCGCGCGCTCGGTGACGCTCGAAGACGAGCCCGTGATCACGAACGCGTTCGAGCCGTCCAAATCCGGGAGCGGCGCGTCGGTGCGTACATCGACCGTCGCCCAATCGTGTGGCCATGCGTCGCCCACGGCTTGTGCGATGAGATCGGCGAATTGCCCGCGTCGCGCGACGACGGAGGGGACCGGATCGCCGGTGCGAAGGACCGTGATTCGACGCGGCGCATCCTTCGTCATGTGCCTATGAGGTGGTAGCATAGAAAGGTCCCGGCCTTCCACGTGACCCAACGCGACGAATTTCTCACTACCGACCCCATCGCGCCTGACGCGCATTCCGATGGCCCCGTAGCCCCGCCCGGCAAATCGCTCGCGGCGCACGTCGGCGAGCAGCTTTCGCTGCCCATCGAGGATCTGCTCGCGCATCCGCACGGCCCAGGAATTCCGCGGGCGCGGCGCGTTTTCGTCAATCGCGATCTGCGAATGAGCAACATCACGCACGTCGGATTCGACATGGATTACACGCTGGCGATTTACGACCAGCCCGAGATGGATCGGCTTTCGATCGAAGCGACGGTGACGAAGCTCGTCGCCCGCGGATATCCCGCGCTCATCGCCGAAATTCCGCAGGCGACCGAGTTCGCCGTGCGCGGCCTTTTGATCGACAAACGATTCGGTCACATCCTCAAGATGGACCGGTACAAGCACGTGACGAAGGGCTACCACGGCTTCCGCGAGCTCTCGAAAGAGGAGCTACGAAGCTTGTATCATGCAAAGAAAACGCGCCCCGCCACGTCGCGCTACCACTGGATCGACACGCTCTATGCGCTGTCGGAGGCGTCGCTCTACGCGGCGCTCATCGACGCGCTCGAGAAGCTCGGACAAGCGATCGATTACGCGAAGGTCTTCACCGACATTCGAGAGAGCATCGACGAGGCGCATCGCGACGGCACGATCTTGAACGCGGTCATGGCGGATCTTCCGCGTTTCGTGAAGCGCGACGCCGAGCTCGCCCCCGCGCTGCACAAGCTACGCAGCGCTGGGAAAAAGCTCTTTCTGCTCACGAACTCGCGCTGGGAATACACCGACCGCATGATGACGTACCTGCTCGGCGGCGCGATGGCCGAGTACCCGTCGTGGAAAAATTATTTCGACGTCGTCGTCGTCGCGGCCACGAAACCGGCATTTTTCCAGGAGAAGAGGCCGCTCCTCGAACGCGACGGCGACAAAGTGAAGCCGGCGAGCCTCGCCGATCGTCACAAGCCGCGACGTCCAGGAACGAGCCGCACGGTGCCGATCTACGAGGGCGGCAACCTCGTCGACTTCGAACGCGCGCTCGGCGTGGCCGGCGGCGATCAAGTGCTCTACGTCGGCGATCACATCTACGGCGACATATTGAGATCCCGAAAAGACAGCGCGTGGGCGACCGCGATGATCATGCAGGAGCTCGAGACCGAGGTCTTCGCGTACGAGGCCTGCCAAGAAGATTTCGGACAGGCGCAGCAGTTCGACAACATGCGCGAGCACCTCGAGAACGACCTCCGCTTTTATCAAGCGCGCTACAAAGATCTCACGCGCACGATCGAGCACGGCGGCGAAGAGAAGAAGAACGGCAACGGCGCCGCCCACGCCGATCTCGAAGCGGAGAGAGGACGCGTGAAACGCGCGCTCGAGAGGATTCGCGGGCTCTTGAAGCAGGTGGAAGCCGAGCTCGACGTCTTGAGCCGCCGCATCAACGCGCGGTTTCATCCTTTCTGGGGCTCGCTCCTCAAAGAAGCGAACGAGGAGTCGATCTTCGGCTCGCAAGTCGAGGAATACGCGAGCGTCTACACGTCGCGCGTGTCGAATTTCTTGGCGTACTCGCCGCAACAATTTTTCCGAAGCCCGCGCGACGTGATGCCGCACGAAATCGGCGCCTGATTGCGCTAGAACGAGCCCGCCTCACGAAACGCGCACGCGCCGGCCTTCCATGCAGATCAAAGCCTTGCCCGAAGATTTCGTCGTCGAAGAGATCCCCGCCTACGAGCCGTGCGGCGAAGGCGAGCATCTCTTCGTGCGATTCACGAAGCGCGGGCTCAACACCGACGAGGCCGTGCGCACGATCGCGAAAGCGCTGAAGGCCAATCCGCGCGACGCCGGCGTGGCGGGGCTGAAGGATCGCGTGGGCGTCACGACGCAGACGGTGTCGTTTTTCCTGCCGAAAAAGCTACATCCCGATGCAGATGCAACTGCATTGCAGCTACAACTGGATGGGATTACAGTTCTTGCAGCGGCTCGTCATGGAAACAAAATCAAGACCGGACATCTGCACGGAAATCGGTTCGACGTGCTCGTGCGCGACGTCGCCAGCGAAGAAATGAACGCGCTCCAAGAATCTCTCGAAGCGATCAAGACGGAGGGCGTGCCGAACGCCTACGGCGAGCAGCGCTTCGGACGAGACAAGGACAACGCCTCCCAAGCGCGCGCGTGGCTGAGAGGCGAAGGGGCGGCTCCGAAGGATCCCCGCGCGCGGCGCTTTCTTTTTTCTGCGCTTCAGTCGGAAGCGTTCAATCACGTGCTCGCGCGTCGCGAAAAAGAAGGCACGTGGAATCGGTGCCTTCGGGGCGATCTTTTGCAAAAAGCCGACTCGGGCGGCCTCTTCCTCTGTGAGGATGTCGAGAAAGAGTCGCCGCGCTGCGTGTCGGGCGAGGTCTCGCCGACGGGCCCCATGTTCGGCCCGAAAATGCGCGAAACCGAGGCCGACGCGCGCGTCATCGAAGACGAAT
>JAICXU010000475.1 GCA_025934595.1 Polyangiaceae bacterium
CGGAGGAGGCGGCGGCGTGTACGTCGGCGGTGGCGGCGGCGGCGGACGATAAGAAGGAGGCGGCGGTGGCGGTCGATTCGCCGATCCCGTTGCCGCCCCGCGCGCGCTACCGTTCGCGCCGTTCGGTCCTACTTGTCCATTCGCGCCGCCGCCGACTTGTCCGTTCGCTTGCGTCGGCAGACAGTACGGCGTGCCGGGAATGCAAAGCGGTTGCTGCGCGAGCGCGGGCGCTGCGAAGGAGATGATCGCGAGGAACGCGAGAGAGCTGCGTCGATGCATCTGCGGGTGTGACGAGCGCTTGCGCGCGATCATGCAATCGTCACGCTTGGCCGTTGACGATCAAGCTCTCGTACGTGCCGGTCTTCGGATCGAAATCGAGCCCGAAATAGCAGTCGCCGCCGTCGTTCACGAGGATCACCTGCTTGCGCCAGTCCGGCATGGCTGCCTCAGGATGCGCGGCGGCGGCGCGCTCGTTCTCGTCCAACGCTCGCTTGCAGATGAAATTGAAATGAATGAGCGGTCGATCCTCTTTCGCGTTCGTTCCGAAAACTTGCGCGACGTAGTCGTCGAGCTTGAGTGCGAGCTCGGGTCTCTCCGATTCGAGATACGCGCGCACGCCGGAGTCGGCGCGCTCCGCGTCCTCGAGCGAGATCTTCCAACCGCCGTGATAGTAGCCGTCGAGACTTTCGAGCTCGTCGATGATCGCGCGATCGTCACTCGTGCTGGCCCCCGCGTCGTCGGCGGAGACCGGCGCGAGGACGAGCGCTTCCTCTTGGAGACGTGCATGTGGCCTCGGTGTCGTCGCGCACGCCGCCACCGCGAACGTGAGAGCGCTGCCGATGAGCGCGCGCCCCCGCATGATCACATCGCCGCGAAGCCCGCTTCCGGAATGTCGAGCGCGCTGCGATCTTCGGATTGCATGAGCCGCGCTTGGTGCTCGACGCTCGGCAGGACGTTACGTGTATAATACAACGCAGCGGCGGTTTTTCCTGCGTAAAACGCCGCATCCGGGTGGCCGGCCGCGACCGACTTCGCCTTTTCTTCGGCGATGATCGCGCCGTCGAGGAGCAGCCACGAAACGGAGAGCTCCGCCATCATGTCGAGGAAACGATTCGCGTAGAGCGGCACCATTTCCATCGCGCCCGATTGGAACCAACCGAGCAGGCGCATCGCCGATCCGCCGAGCGCTTCTTGCGCCGCGCCGAGCTTCTTCACCTCCGCGCCGAGCTTCGGATGGTCGCCGTTCTTCGCGACGAACGTGGCTACGTCGCCGAGGAAGCGCTGGAGATTCGCGCCGCCGGCTTGTCCGAGCTTGCGACCGACGAGGTCCATCGCTTGGATGTGGTTCGTGCCTTCGTAGATCGAGAAGATCTTCGCGTCACGGCAGTATTGCTCGACGGGATAATCGCGCGTGTAGCCTGCGCCGCCGTAGGTTTGGATCGCGGTCTCGCAGACGCGGAAGCCTTGATCCGATCCGTACGATTTGACGAGCGGAACGAGCAGGTCGACTTGGCCTTGATGATATTGCGCTTCGTCCTCCGAGCCGCCATTCGCGCGGATTGCGCTCACGCGATCCATGTGGCTCGCGAGCTTCACGGCCAGCGCGCGGATGCCTTCGACGCGTGACTTCATGTCGATGAGCATGCGGCGGACGTCGGCGTGCTCGATGATCGGAACGCGCGGCGCCGTCGCGTCTTTCCATTGCTTCACCGACGAGCCTTGCTTTCGCTCTTTCGCATATTCGAGCGCATTCAAGTACGCGGTCGACGCGGTGCCGATGCCTTGGATTCCGACCGCGATGCGCGCGCCGTTCATCATGCGGAACATCTGCGGCATGCCGCGATTCACTTGTTCTTCGCCGCCGACCGGCACGCCGACGCATTTGCCGTTTTCGCCGAAGTTGAGGACGCACGTGGCCGATCCGTTGATGCCCATCTTGTGCTCGATGGCGCCCACCGCGACGTCGTTCGGCTCCGCGAGGCTGCCGTCGGCGTTCACGCGGATCTTCGGAACGATGAAGAGGGTGAGGCCTTTCGTGCCCGCCGGAGCGCCCTCGACGCGCGCGAGCACGAGGTGAATCACGTTCTCGGTGAGGTCGTTGTCACCGGCGCTGATGAAGATCTTCGTCCCTCGGATCGAGTACGTGCCGTCTGCATTCTTCGTCGCGCTCGTGCGCGCTGCGCCGACGTCGCTACCGGCGTGAGGCTCCGTGAGGCACATCGTGCCGCCCCATTTGCCGTGGAACATGTTGCGGCAGAAAAGATCTTTCTGCTCGCGTGTGCCGCACGCTTCGATCGTCTCGCCCGCGCCGTGCGCGAGGCCGGGATACGTGTTGAACGAGGGGTTCGATCCGCTGAGGAGCTCCTCGATCAAGACCTGCACGGAGCGAGGCGCGCCCGCGCCGCCGAACTCGGTATCGATGCCGACGGCCTTCCAGCCGGCCTCGTAGAGCTTTGCCCACGCGCCCTTGAACTCGTCTGGCGTGATGACTTTTCCGTTCTCGAGCTTGCACCCGACGCTGTCCGCGATCGCATTCAGCGGCCCGGTCACCTCACGCACGAACCGGTAGCACTCGGTGATCGTCGTGCGGACCTCGTCTTCTCCCCACGCGTCGAACGGCGCCTTCCCCAAAAGCTCGCCGAGCTGGAATTGCTCGAGCAACAAAAACATCCATTCGCGAAGGTCGGCTTTGTATCGATTCTGAGGCGGAGCAGCTTTTTTCACGGCGATTCTCCTCTCTCGCTTACCAGGTACGGACCCACCGCGTGCCGCAGGAATCGCGGACACATCGTTTCCGTCCCTCGCGAGAAAACTGAATGGTGATTCAGTCGATGTTCATTTAGCGCTTACGCAGTGCGTTGGCCAGTCGGTAGATTGTCGAAGATGGTCGCCGCCGACAAAAACCGCGCGTTTCGTCGCTACGACCCGAGACAAGCCCTCGGTCGCGTGACGGTGGCCGTCGCGGCGGGGCTCGTCGCGTCGGAGGCGCTCCGCAGCCACACGTGGGAGCTCCGCGCGCTCGCGGGCTGGGACATCGGCGGCGGCGTGCTGCTCGCGCTCGCGTGGATTTTGATCGCGCGCGCGGCGGCGGCGAAGACGGCGCGGCTCGCGGCGCAGGAAGATCCGGGCCGAACGACGGTGTGGTTTTTGGTTTTGGTGGCGAGCCTCGTCAGCCTGTTCGCGGCCGCGTTCGTCTTGCACATTTCCAAGAGGCAGGCGCTCGTCGAAGAAACGGGGCTCGTCGCGCTGTCGCTCGGCGCCGTGGCGCTCTCGTGGATGCTCACGCACACGGGCTACACGCTGCGGTACGCGCACCTCTATTATCGCGACGACGAAGAAGGCGTCGGCGGCCTGGTTTTTCCCGGCAAACGCGGCCCCTGCTATTTCGACTTCGCGTACTTTTCGTTCACGATCGGAATGTGCTTCCAGACCTCCGACGTCACGATCGACAGCCCGCAGATGCGCGCGACCGTGCTCGTGCATGCGCTCTTGTCATTCGTGTATAATACAACTATCTTGGCGCTCGCTCTCAATCTCGCATTCGGAATGCTCGGGTGAAGCGCCCTCGACTCGTGCTTCGCACGATCTTGGGCTGATGTTATTCTTTCTCCATGGACTCGGCGCGTACGAACGGCGCGCACCATGATCGCGTATTGCGGGCCTTGACGGACGACAACACGTTCCGCGTCATCACCGTCGACGCGACGGAAACGGTGCGCGGCGTGCTTGCCGCGCAAAGCGCAGAGGGTCCGGCCGCGATCCTCTTCGCCGAGCTCGTGACGGGCGCGATCCTCGTGCGCGAGACGATGTCGCCGGATCTTCGCGTGCAGGCGATCTTGCAGTCGGGCCACTCGCCGGATTGGTCGTGGCGCATGATCGCGGATGCGCATCCGGAAGGCATGACGCGCGGTCTCTTGCAGCAGCGCGATTCCAAAAAAGGCGAGCCGTTTTCGCTCGGGTCGGCCGCGCGCCTGCAGATCGCGCGC
>JAICXU010000706.1 GCA_025934595.1 Polyangiaceae bacterium
ACAATGACGGCGAGGATGGCCACTACACCGATGGCGGGTTTCAAGACGAAATCCCCGCGCCGGCGGTCGGCTTGGATTCCGTCGTCGACGTGGCGGCCGGCTACGAGGCATCGTGCGCCGTGAAGAGCGACGGATCGATCTGGTGCTGGGGCGCCAACATCGCGGGGCAGCTCGGACGCGGTCTTTCCGACGGTGGCCCGCCGTTCGATCACGCGCCGGGGCCAGCCTCGATGCCCGCTGGGAAAAAATTCACGCGCGTCGTCGGCCATCTCGAAGGGTTTTGCGCGCTCGCAGACGACGGCACCGTCTGGTGTTGGGGCAACACCATCGTCGGCGTCGCGGGCAGCGGGACGCTCGACTCGGGCACGATCTTCCCCGGCCAGCTCGATGAGCCCACGCAAGTGCAAGGCCTGAGCGACGTCGTCCAAATCGCGTCGATCGGAGATTCGGCGCACACGTGCGTGCTCATTCGCGGAGGCGCGGTGAAGTGCTGGGGCTACGATTCGTCGTCTCAGCTCGGAACCGCGCCCGTGGACGGTGGCGTCCCGTTTTCGATTACGCCGCTCGACGTCACCTTCTGACGATTCGCACGCGCGAAGAGTCGCACGTGCGTGATAGATTGGAATGCATGACACGATCTCGCGTGGTCTTGATCGCAGCTTGTTCTCTTTCTGCTTTTGCCTTCGCCGTTGCGTGCGGAGGCGGCGACGACAACAACGGGGACAACGGGGGTGATGCTTCGACTCCCGTCGACTCGGGCTCCGGCACCGACGCCACCGTCGGCGGCGACAGCTCGCCTCCCGTCGACAGCGGCACGCCAGACGCCGGTCCCTTCTGCAACGTCACGCCGTGCGCGATCGGGCTTGCGTCGGGCGGCGTGCATAACTGCGCGCTCATCGCCGATGGCACCGTCCGATGCTGGGGCGGAAATCTACGGGGCGCGCTCGGAAGCGGCGCCGTCGTGGACGGCGGCACCGTTGCACCGCCGATCAGCGCGACGCCCCTCGCGGTCGCCGGCGAGAGCAACGTCGTTCGCGTCGCGGCCGGCGGCTTCTACATCGCCGATCTTGGCTTCACGTGCGCGCTCCACGCGAACAAAACCGTCGACTGTTGGGGCTCGGACCAGCTCGGCACGCTCGGCGCGGGCGGTGATGCCTCGACGTTCGCGAACCCGACGCCCCAGTCGACCTTGCTCACGAACGCCATCGACGTCTCGGCCGGGCTCTACGCAGCATGTGCCGTGCTCAGCAGCGGTGACGTCGCCTGTTGGGGCGACAACGCGCTCGCACAAGTGTCGCCTCCAGCTACGAGCGCGATCTACGCCTCGCCGAACGTGCTGAACGCGGGGGGAACGAAGTTCGCCGAGGTGTCGGTCGGCTATCTGAATGCGTGCGCCGTGACGAACGACGGGCACCTCTGGTGTTGGGGCGTGCCCAGCACGGGCGCAGGCGGACACATCACGGACGGCGGCGTGCAAGATCAGCTTCCCGCGGAGGTTCCCGGCATCGATTCGGTCGCGAGCGTCGCATCGGGCTACGAAACGGCGTGCGCGCTCAAGACCGACGGATCGATCTGGTGCTTCGGCCTCAATGCCATCGGCATGCTCGGTCGCGTGGACGGCGGATCAGGCGCGCAGCCGACACCGGCGCCCGTCGATGGCGTGACAGGCACGAAATTCACGCAGATCACCGCGCACGTCGCCGGTTTCTGCGCGCTCGACACCGCGTCGCAGGTTTGGTGCTGGGGCTACAACCAAAACGGTGAAACGGGCCTCGGAATGATAGATGGAGGGTCCGTCGTCCCGGTCGAGGTCGACGTTCCGACCAAAGTCGACGGATTGAGCAACGTCGATCAGATTTCCGTCGGAGGCATGGCCTTCCACGTCTGCGCGTTGATCCACGGAGGTGCCGTGAAATGCTGGGGCTCCGACGCCTTCGACGAGCTCGGCTTTGCGCCGCCGGACGGAGGCCTGCCTTACTTCCCCACGCCGACGACCGTCACGTTCTGAGGCTCAAGCTGTCGCGGGCTTTTTCTCGTCGAGGTGCGACGTGCACGATTTGCAACGCGTCGCCTTCACGGGGATCGTGTCCTTGCAGAACGGGCACTCTTTCGTGACCGCCTCTTCGGGCTTCTTCAAGCGTCCTTCGACGGCTTGGATGATCTTCGAGACGATCAAGAAGAGCACGAAGGCGACGATGAGAAAGTCGAGGACCGAGCCCGCGAAGTCGCCGTACTTCAGCGCGACGATCTTCTTCGGGTCGGCGTCACCGCGAAGCGTGAAGCCCGCGTCGCGCCAGTCGCCCGCGGGAGTGAGCAGCGCGACGAACGGCATGATGAGATCGGCGACGAGCGCGCTGATGATTTTTTGAAACGCGGTGCCGATGACGACGCCGACCGCGAGATCGATGACGTTGCCTTTGAACGCAAACTTTTTGAAATCTTCCAGAACGGCCACGGATTGCCTCGTTTTTCAGGGGTTTGGCGCCGGCGCAGGGACGGGCGTCGACGGCGGTGACGAGGAATCGGCGGGCGGCGGCGGCACCATCGTCTGAATCGGCGGCTCGACGTTCGCGGGCGCCGTGTGATCGATCTCCGCGGGCGGCGGGCTCGCGGGCGCCGGCGCGCATTGCGGAGGAGGAGGAGGCGGCGGCGGCTCGGGCTGCGCGCACTTCGAGCAATCCGCGGGAGGCTCGGGAACGTCGCTGAACGCGTAGATCAAATTGAGCGTCGTCGTCGTGTCGAGATCTTCTTTTCCAGGCAACGGATTGTGATCATAACGAGCGGTGAATCCCGCGCCGAACGAGAAACCGCCGCCGACGTTCGCGGCGAGAAGCGCCTCGTAGTTCAAACGATAGCT
>JAICXU010000238.1 GCA_025934595.1 Polyangiaceae bacterium
GAACCCGCGACAGCTGGAGCCACAATCCAGCGCTCTACCTACTGAGCTACGGCCACCGAAAAGCGCACCTTCTATAGCGGTTTTGCGACGCGTCGCCAACGCCGAGAAAAAAATCGGCATTCGGCGCGCGAGGACGCCGAAGACGAGCGCGTCATTGGGCCGGCAGACAGTTGTAGCTCACCGACCACGAGTTGAGCGTCGGAAGCGCGGTTTTGGCCGTCTCCGTCACCGTCAAATTCAAGATCGCCGTGCGGTCATTCACGCTTCCGAGCTTGGTCGCCAAGTCGATGGGACACGGGCTCGGGCCGCTCATCGCGCACACTTGCGAGTCGGTGCTTCCGACGGCGCCGGGATCCGCGAGCGTGACCGCCGATGACGCCGTTCCGGTGGTTCCATCCGAGAAGACCTGCTGCGTCGTGGCCGTGAAGAGGATGTCGCTTTGGGTCGGCGTCGAGCTATCGTAGGCGAACTGATTCCATGCGGGCGAGGTCTGCGACGGACACGTCGCCGTATACGTGAACGTCGTCGTCGACGGCGCGGGCGGTTGCAGAGCGTACGCGGCGCAGTTACCGGTCGTATTGAGAACGAACGTGTAGTTGTTGCACGCGTCCGCTTCCGTGAGCTGCGTGTAGCCCGACGAGCCGTACGCAGTTCGCGACGCTCCGTTCGGAATGGTCACGTTCGGCGGGTTCACCATCGCGCTGCGATTTCCGCTTCCGAGCGACGTGCCGTCGCACGTGACGCCCGACTCTTGGCTCGGGCTCTGTCCCGCCTTGCCCATGTCGATGTCGATGCACTTTCCCTGGGCGATCGGGATCGTAGCGAGATTGATGACGCACGACGCGGAGTAAGAGCCCGAGCTCGGAAGCGCGCACGTGTTGTTCGAAGCGCTCGTGGAGATTCCGTTTGGATTCGAGCTGTAACCGTAGAGGAGCAACTTGCCCGTCGTCGCGTCGGCGGTGCCGCGATTGCAGACGGGGAAGTGCTCGAAGCCGCTCGTGTCCGCGCAGCCGACGCCGACGGTGTAGTCGATCTTGTTCGAGTTCGTGGACGCCGTGCACGCGGACGCGTCGCCGATCCATTGGACGCACGTGCCGACGGATCCGGTGGACGCATCCGCCGCGTGGGCGCAGCAGTAATCGTAGTTGCACTCGTTGTCGTTCGGCGCGGGCTGGAAGACCTGGCACCCCGGTCCGATGACGCAGCCCGATTGGCCTGCCATCGCGCCGCATTTTGCGCTCGGAAAAGAGCTGAACGTCGCGGTCGTTCCCGGGATCGATCCGGCGCTGAAACCGCCGTCGATCACGAGCCCGCCGTCACCGGGGTTCGCATCGATTCCCAGGCAATACGGATCGCAGGGATTGTTGACGCAGCCCGTGCTCGAGGAGGACGCATCCGAAAAAGAAACGCCTTGGATGGAGAGGCCGCCGCTGCCGGAGCCTTCCCCCGCAGTGAGCGAGTCGGGCGACACGGGCAAATTCACCGTCGAAAGCGTTCCGCTCGTGCCGCCGCACGGACCCCACACGCCGTTTTCGCAGGTCTGCGTGCCGTTGAAGCAGTTGACGACGTTGCCGCTGCGCCCCGTCTCCACGTCACACGCGACGGTTTCGCCATTCGTGCTGCAAGGCCCGGTCTGCACTCCGCCGGGTGATCGCACGCCGGGATCGCTCACGGGAGGCCGGTCCGAGCCGCAGGCAACGGCGGTAATCACGCCGAGCATCATGAGAATCGGCGTCGCGATGGCCAGCGCGCTCGAGAGCTTCATCGTCGGCCTCCCAGAAGACGTCAAATCCCTACCTCCACGAAGAACCTCCACACGGACAATTTCCCCCCTACCAGCGTGCACGCGCCGGGCCGCGTTTGGAGGACGCGGTTGGCCCAAGGATCCCATTTTTGACCAAAGCGGAACGCGCGCAACATTTTCGGTTTCGACGCAGAAAAACGCGGCGTTCGAGAGGGAGCCGAGAGGCTCGATCGATCGCCTTCGAACGCCCCGAAGCTTCATCCCGCGAGAACCGCTCCGGTTTAGCCGTAAAAATGTATCGGCTGCAGGAAACAATTGCGATGTAGGCGCGTGTCTTCGTGCGGCGGCGCGCCGTGCGCAACTCGCCGAGCTCAGAGCTCAGAGCGCGCCAATGGCAGCGCGGAGGCCCGCTTCGAGCGAGGCGAGGTCGTAGCCGCCTTCGAGCGCGAGAAGAATTCTGCCACCGGCCGAGGCATCGGCAGCGCGCGCGAGCTCCGCGGTCATCCATCCGAACGCCTCCGAAGAGACGCGCATTTCCGCGAGCGGATCGGCGATCGCGGCATCGAATCCGGCGCTCACGAAAATCATCTCGGGCTCGAACGCGCTCACGGCCGGCAGCACGTGACGCTCGAACGCATCGCGATATTCGGCGTCACCGCTGCCAGCCGCGAGCGGCACGTTCACCGTCGCGCCTTTGCCCTCGCCTTCGCCGCGTTCTTCGGCCGCGCCCGTGCCTGGATAGAAGGGATATTGGTGCGTCGAGACGTAGAGCACCGACGGATCGCGATAAAAAATTTCCTGCGTTCCGTTTCCGTGATGCACGTCGAAGTCGACGATCGCGACTTTCTTCATGCCCGTTGCACGCGCATGCGCGGCGGCGACGGCGACGTTGTTCACGAGGCAAAAGCCCATCGCCTGATGAGGACGCGCATGATGGCCCGGCGGTCTCACGAGGGCGACGCCGCGCGCCGCATCTCCCTTTCGCACGCGGTCGACCATTTCGACGAGCGCGCCCGCCGCCGATTTCGCCGCGCGCACGCTGCCTTCGTTCAGATAGGTATCGGGATCGAGATAACCGCTTTTCCCCGCGAGCTTCGAGAACGCCTCGACGTACTGTGCGTCGTGCACGCGCGCCAGCTCTTCGTCGGTCGCCTCGCGAATCGTGATCGGCTCCCACGTGACGCCGAGCCCACCGTCCTCGAGCGGTCTTGCGGCTTGCGCCGCCGCCTCGCGCGCCGCGAGGAGACGCTCCGGTCTTTCGGGATGATATCCGCCTCGATGGGGCGGGACGTGCGCGTCGAAACGTGCGTCATCGGCCAGAAGCAGCCTTTTTGTCGGAGATTTCGCGATCCTGACCATGGCGGCGGGCCGGATTCACATGTTGCCGCATCTCTCTCGCAAATGTTAGCGTGGCACCCGAAAACCGCTGCTGCACGCGAAGCGTCAGGATGCGCGCAAGGCTGCGCGCTATTTGTGTGAGGGGATCGAGAGACCATGCGCACCAAGATCATCGCAGTAAATGCCGTGATCGTCGTTCTCGTTGGGCTCATCACGTTCGTGCTGGTTCGCAGCGCGCTCGTGTCGGCCGCAGGCGACGCAACTCAAATGACGAACGAGGCCAAGCACGACGCGCAAGCCGCGTCGGAGCAAGTGCAGCTCGATGCGCTGCGCGCGGAGCGATGGCTCGCCGGAAAAGCGGTGGAGCCGCAGACGACCGACGTGCTCGTGAAGCCCGCGGCGAGCCCGGTGGCGCAAGGGCAAGCCGCGACGACGCTCTCGGATTCGATCTTGGGAGCCGCGAAACAAGCGCCGATCTTCGGCGGCGCGGTGCCTTCGCTCACCGTCGTCGTCGACGCGAGAGGAAAAGTCGTCGGACGCAACGGCGTGAATCTCGGACGCGACGAAGATCTCTCCGCGCTTTTCCCGCCGCTCAAAGAGGCGCTCACGTCCGGACGCACGGGCTCCGACGTTTGGTTCAACGCCGAAAAAAGCTTCCAATATCTCGCGTCGTACGCGCCGGTGCGTGACGAAGCGGGTCGCGTCGTCGGCGGCATCGTCGTCGGCTTCACGTTGAACGACGAGCTCTCGCGCGTCAGCGAAGCCACCACGGGTCGCGCGCTCAAAATCGTGGGCGGCGGTGATGGCGCACAAGTCGTCGCGAGCTCCGCGGGCGGCGGCGGCGCCGATCTCGACACGGCGATCGCAAAATCCAAAGACGGCGTCAAAGCCGCGGTCGCAGGTGGTCACGTGGCGGCCGTCATGGGCGACACGATCGTCGCGGTCGCGCCTCTCGACGGCATCGGTGATGGCAAGCGCGCGGTCGTCACGTCCGCGGCACCTTCGTTCATCGAGAACGTGAACGGCATTCTCTTGCCGGTGATCGTCGGCGCCACCGTGCTCGGCCTCGTGCTCGTGTTCGTGGGCGGCTGGCTGCTCGGCGGCTACATCACGACGCCGATCGCACAGCTCGAAGAGGGCCTGCTCGCGATCTTGAACGGTCAAACTGACAAACGCTTCCAGCTCGATCATCCCGATCTCGGCGGCCTCGCGTTCCGCATCGATCAGCTCTTGAATCAACTCATGGGCATCGAGGAAGACACGACCGACGAGCAGGGTCGCGTCTCGAAAGCACCGAGCGCCGCGCAGCTGAATGCGGCGATGTCGGTCGACAAGAGCGGTCTCATCGGCCCTGACGGCGAGCTCGATGCGAACGCGGTCGCGCAGCTCGCGGCCGAGCCCGCCGACGCGTACTACGCGCGCATTTTCGCGGAATACATCGCAGCGAAAAAAGCGCTGGGCGAGCCCACCGATCACATCACCGACGCCACGTTCCGCGGCCGCATCCAGAGCATGGAGCAAGAGGCGAGCGCGAAACAAGGCAAGCCGGTGCGCTACCGCGTGCAAACGCGCGGCAAGGAAGTCGTTTTGCTGGCAATTCCCCTCTGAGCGACTAGGTTGTCGCCCGAGACATGGGCTTTTTCGATCTGTTCAAGGGCGGAGACAAAGGGAGCGCCGAGAAAAAGGCGCAGAAGGCCTCCAGGAAAGAAACGTCGTCCTCGGCGGCCGTCGCAAAGTACGGCGCTCGAGCGGCGGACAAGCGCGCGCAAAATTACGATCGCGCGGAGGCGCTCGCGATGCTGGCGGAAATCGGCACCGCCGATGCAGCTGCGGCGCTTCTGCGGCGTTTCACGTTCACGTTGGATCCCTCGATCACGGATCAAGAGGAGAAAGACGTCGCGGCGCAAGGCGTAGTGGCCGCGGGTCGCGAAGCGATCGAGCCGATTCGTGAGTTCGCGGCGAAAGCCGAGAGCGTCTCGTGGCCGATCAAAATCTTGAAAGAGCTGGTCGACGAGAATGAGTTCGTCGAAGAGATCATCTCGTGGCTCGACGAGTGGGACACCGAGTATGCGAAGTTCATCGATCCGAAGCTGCAGCTCCTCGTCGAGCTCGAAGAGCACAAGCACGAGAAGATCCGCGAAGCCGTCGAGCCGTTCCTCGAGGACGTGAACGAGACGGCGCGCTTTCACGCCGCGTGCGCGATGTTTCATCAAGAAGACCCCGCCGCGGCTCCCGCGATCCTCAAGATCCTGCCGGACGAAGAGAGCTTTCGCGTGAAAAATAAGATCGCGGACTCGATGGCGACGCGAGGTTGGCTCGTGCCGGAAGAACTGCGCGAAGCCACCGCGAAAGCATTGCCGCCGTCCTTCGCCATCAAAGACGGCAAAATTCGCAAGGCCTGAGAGCTTCGCGAAGCCCGCAAAAGGCAGAAGCCCCGCCTCCTCGTGAGAGACAGGGCTTCGCGTGTCGCTAGACGTCTTCTATTCGGAAAGCTTCGGAGTCGTCGGGAAGCTGAAACCGAGCGAAATCGTCATCATCTGATTGAACTTGAACGTGCGGTCCTGGCTGTCGACTTTCTGGTCCGGAGTGTCGCCGTTGTTGCCGGCGCCACGTGAGTCGAAGCCAGCGCGGTTCCACGCGAAGGGGAGCGCGCGATATTCGACGCCGAGCGAGAGGAAGTTCGTCATGTAGAAGTTGAGACCGATGCCGAACGTCGGCGCGATGGCCGTGCGCGACGCGAGGTCGAACGAGGCCGGATCGGTGCAGGTCTTCTGACC
>JAICXU010000514.1 GCA_025934595.1 Polyangiaceae bacterium
CGATTGCTGGCCCGCACGCACGTCGATCTCGGAGTCGCTTTAGTCCGGGAGATCGATGATGGCGACGAGCGAATCGGGACGCAAAAAATCACGACGCTCTTTCAAGATCGTCGTGTCGACACCGACCCACTGCGCCTTGTCGCCCTGCAGCGTGATCGAATCGTAGGGGTCGGGCTGAACGAGAAATCGATACCAACTCTCGAGCTGCGATTCGATTCCGCAGCCGTCCTGTCCGACACCCGTCACGATGTCCGAAAAATCTCGCGCGAGCGCCGCGCCGTCGGAGATCGGCTTCGCGGGCGCGGTCTTGCCGTCGTTCGCCGGCGCGCCGGTCGGGAACCAAGCGAGAAATCCCGATGGTGCGTCCGCGACCGGTCCGCCGGCCGCGCTGCCGATGTCGTAGAGCTCGCCGCGATTGTCGTTGTTCTTGTTCGAGCCCGTCGTGCACACGGCGATGTACGAGCCGTCCGTGACATCCGGTACGCCGCGGCTTCCGAGCGACGACGTGACGACGGCGATGTGCATGTCGGTGACGGGCTTGAATTCCGGTTTGCTCGTACCGTCCGCACAATTTCCATTCGAGTCGCTCGTCTCGATCGCGCCGCCGATTTGCACCGCTTTTCCCGAGGAATCGACGCAATTCGGCGTGACGAGTCGATTCACGAGATCTGGGATCGCGACCGCGAGATACGCCTGCTTGTCGCCCATCGATGCGGAGTTGTCGATGTCGAAAAGAAGATCGACCTTGTCGATGGGCGCGGCGCGAAGCGTCGCCGTCACGCTGTCTTTCGTCGATGGCTCTCGGCTCGTGACCGGTCGCGACAAACAACCTGCGCCCGACGCTCCGAGCGTCGCCGCCGCGATTGCAAATGACACGATCCCCTTCGCCAAACGTCTCACCATGGCGCTCGCTCCTCGTGACGCGTGCTTCTTCAGCCGCGTGCCCTATACGAGTGTCCGCATGCGCACCGCGCGGCTCAACTCGGTGGTAGCTCTCTTGTCATGAGCGAATCGAACGACCAGAAGATCACGACCGAGAAACGCGGACACTTGCTCCTCATCGGCGTGAACCGCCCCCAAAAAATGAATGCGTTCGACGTCGACATGCTGCGCGCGCTCGGCGACGCGTTCGTCATGCTCGAAAACGACGACGACCTTCGGGTCGGCGTCATCTTCGCGCACGGGGATCACTTCACCGCCGGTCTCGACCTCGGGAACGTCGCGCCGCAGATTCAAGACGGCAAATTCGGTCTCGGTGACGGCGCGATCGATCCGTGGGGCGTGCACGGTAAAGCGCGCACGAAGCCGACCGTCGTGGCCGTGCACGGGCGCTGCTTCACCCTCGGCATCGAGCTCATTCTCGCGCAGGACATCACGATCGCCGCCAAAAACACGGTGTTTGCGCAGATCGAGATCAAGCGCGGCATCTTCCCGTTCGGCGGCGCGACCTACCGATGGCCGATGCGATGCGGCTGGGGGAATGCGATGCGATGGCTGCTCACCGGCGACGAGCTCGATGCCGCGGAAGCGCATCGCATCGGCCTCGTGCAGGAGGTCGTCGAGGACGGAAAAGATCTCGAGCGCGCGATCGAGATCGCGACGACGATCTCGAAGCAAGCGCCGCTCGGCGTGCGCGAGACGATCGCATCCGCGCGCCGCGCGATCGACGAGGAAGAAGCCGCGAAAGCGCTGATGCCGGTGCTCGCGAAGCTGATGGCTTCGGACGACGCGCGCGAAGGGCTCATGAGCTTCCTCGAGCGCCGCGCTGGCAATTTTTCGGGCAAATAGCGATCGCTAGGAAATCCGTTCGCGATCAAAATCCCGATGCGACGTTCACGGCGATGCGTCCGCCGCTCTTCTGCAGCTGCGCGAGGCCGGTCGCGACATCTCGCACGCCGATCGTCGAAGCGAGCGAAACCTCGAGCCCCTCTTCGAGCCATTTTCCGAGGAGAGCGAGATCTGCCGGCCGCGATTTCACGTTCACGAAGCCGACCCGTGTCGACGAGAAGAGGCTCCGCAACTTGTCGGCGACAAGGCCGGCGGAAGGCAGCGTCGAAATGAAGGCGCCGCCGTTCTTCAGGGCCACATGCCATTCACGCCAGCGATATGCGGCGGCCGCATCGAACACGACGTCGAAGCGCTCGCGAATGTCGCCGGGCAAAGCCGTCGTCTTTCGATCGATCACCTCGTTCGCGCCGAGCTTTCGGGCGACCTCCAATCCATTTCCCGATCCGACGGCGGTGACGTTCGCGCCCAATTTTTTTCCGATGCCGATGGCGATGGATCCGACGCCGCCCGACGCGCCGGTGACGAGCAGCTCGCCGCCCTGCGCGGGAAGCTTGCCGAGATCGCGAATCGACTGAATCGCGGTCACGCCGGTCGTGGCGGCAGCGGCTGCGATCTCGTACGAGACACCTTTCGGCTTTTTCGCGATCTCGCTCGTCTTCGCGATCAGCGCTTCGGCGAATGCGCCACGGTCATTGAAGGGACCGTACGGGAGAAATCCGAAGACGTCGTCGCCGACCGAAAAATCGTCGACACCGGGACCGACGGCATCGACGGATCCCGCAAAATCGTAGCCGACGACGAGAGGTCGATTCCGCGCGTGCAAAAACTTCAGCGTGCCGAGAACGACTTTGTGATCGGCGGGATTCAGCGCCGACGCGATGACGTGGACGCGAACCTCGCCTCTTCGCGGCTGCGGCAAAGGCGCTTCGATCTGCGTGATCGCGTCGAGCGGTCCGTATCCAGGCGCTGCCATCGCTTTCATTCGAGCCCCTCCGTGCCTCGTCTTCCGAGCGCGCGTGACTCTACATCAGATCACGCGTCGAGCGCAGTCGTCGGTCGTCGCGTCGGCGGCGGCGGAATGCTGATCGGCTCGCGGCTCTCGGCGGGGTCGTAGCTGCGAAGAAACATGTGCAGAAATCCAGGAAGCACGAACGCGGTGAGCAGTGTCGAAAACAAAACGCCGGTCACGACGACCGTCGCGAGCGGGCGCTGCACCTCCGCGCCTGCGCCAGTCGCGAGCGCCATCGGCAAGAAGCCGAGCGCGGCAACCGCGCCCGTCGTGAGGACCGCGCGCAGCGTGTGGGCCGCTCCATCGCAAATCGCCACGTCGAGCGGCTCGCCGTGCTCGCGTCTTCGTTTCACGTCGGACGTGAGCACGACGCCGTTGAGCACGGAGACGCCCGCGAGCGCGATGAAGCCGACCGCGGCCGGAATGCTGAACGAAAGACCGCGCGCCAAGAGGCCGGCGATGCCACCGATGATCGAGAATGGAACGACGCAGAAGACAGCAAGCGCGAAGCGCGTATTGCCGAACATCCAGAAGAGCATCGCGAAGATGATGGCCAGGCTCATTGGAACGACGAGCGAAAGGCGTCTCTTCGCGCGCTCGAAGTTCTCGAACTGGCCTCCCCACTGGATGTCGTAGCCGCTCGGCAGGTCGACGCCGTCTTCGACTTTCCTTTGCGCCTCGCCGACCCACGAGACGAGATCGCGACCGCGCAAGTTGACCTCGACTCGCACGGTGCGCGTGAGCCCCTCGCGTCGAATTTGCGTTGGCCCTTCGGTCTCGTCGATCGACGCAAGCTCCGACAGCGGGACGCTGGCGCCGTCGGGAGCCGACACGAAGAGCTCGCCGAGGGCGTCCGGCGTGGGCGAGCGCGGAGGCACGAGCACGCGCAAATCGAAGCGCTTTTGTCCTTCGTAAATCGATCCTACGGGAATCCCGACGCGCGCCGCCTCAATGACGGCGAGCGCGTCCGACGCGGCGATTCCGTATCGCGCGAGGCGCAGGAGGTCGGGCCGAACC
>JAICXU010000452.1 GCA_025934595.1 Polyangiaceae bacterium
GAGCACCTTGCTCGGCGACGGTCCGCCGAGGCTCAAGTTCACGACGCTTGCCCCGTGATCGGCGGCGTAGCGAATGCCTTCCGCGACGTTCGCGAGCGTTCCCCATCCATATTTGTTGAGGACCTTCACCGGCATGAGGCGCGCGCAGTACGCGAGACCGGCGACGCCTTTTTCGTTGTTCGTCGTTTGCGCGATCGTTCCGGCGACGTGTGTGCCGTGGCCCTGGTCGTCGACGGCGTCAGCGCTGTCGTCGACGAAGTTGTAGCCGTCACCGCATCGCGTGCCGCCGAGGTCCGTGCCGCGCGTGAATGGACCTTTGTCGTAACAAGCGACGCCCGTGTCGACGACGGCGACCGTGACGCCTTCACCGCACGCGTAATCCCACGCGGTCTCCGCGCCGACGCGTTTCAAGTGCCACTGCTTCGCAGCGTAGAGCGGATCGTTCGGAACGAACGCTGCTTCGAAAATTTCCATCGGCTCCGCGTGCTCGACGCGTGCGTCATGCGAGAGCGCCGCGATGAGCGTCGATTCGCTCGCAGGATCGACGTCGGCCACTTCGAACTCGCCGAGAGAGCTCGAGAGCGGGCTGTTCGCGTGGAGCTTGATTCCGTACTGGCTCTCGACCGCGGCGATGTCGGACGCCGTCGCGTCGTCTTTCATGTCGACCAAGATCTCGCCGTCGACCTCGCCGGGAGCGGTCACCCACGCGTCTCCCGTCGTCGCCGCGAACGAGCCTTCGTCGCTGCTCTCTCCCCCTAGGTCCTCGGCCGAAGCGACGCCGGGCAGCGCCATCCACGTGAGCATCGCGAGCGCGGCAATCGGAATTTTTCGCATGATTTTTTTACGCGCAGAGGGCCGAAACGCTCTCTTCGACGCAACGTCTCCAGGGCCTTGCACGAGTCTGGTGACGTGAGCGGTCAGGGGCAACGATTTCGGCGAGAAATTCGCCGAACGAAGCGTAATTTTACACGCCCCTGGCCATACATCAGGGTGGAGGTACGCACCCCTTGCATTTCCCGCATTTCTGCTAGATTCCGGGTGCGTAAATGACCTACATGGGCCCAGGTTTTCGTCGGTCGACATCGAAATTTTCCAATTGGACCAAGGGTGGCTGGGGAGTGGCGGCCGCGCTCGTCGCGGGCGGGCTTTTCGCCGCGTGCGGGGACGCGACGACGGGAACCGAGACGTTCGCGAATCTGCCCGTCGACGCGGGCCCGCCGATCATCCCGGCCGACGGCGGCTTCGTGAATTCGCCGGTCGATGCGTCGGTCGATTCGCTCTACTTCGATCCGCCCGCGGCCACGATCACCGTCGACGGCGCGACCACGCAAAATCAAAATTACACGCTGCACGCGAAGCTCGCCGACGGCGAAGACCGAGTCGTGAGCCCCGAGTCGCTCGAGTTCGATCGTCCCGATCTCGCTCATCTCACGTCGACGTCCGCGCCCGTCACCCTCTCGACGAGCGGACCTTACGCGGGGACCGGAACGATCCACGCGATCGTGCAAGGCAAGGAAGCGACGGCTACGCTCACCGTCCTCGTGCATCTCGTCGAGCTCGGGCCCGGCGTCAGCGCATCGGGCGATGCGACGGCCATCGCGGCATTGAACGCAGGGTCGCTCGCCGCCGATCCTTCTCTCTCTTCGCTTCTCTATCCCTACGACGCCACGGTGTTCCCGCTCGGGCTCGCCTCTCCTCTATTGATGTGGAACGCGCCGCAAGCCGGCGACCTCTATCGCGTGCATCTCGAAGAGAGCGGCTACACGTACGACGGCTTTTTCAAAGCCGTTTCGCCCGCGCAAGTGCGAGCCGCGCAAGACAACTGGGATCATCTCACCGCGTCGAACGCGGGCGACCCGGTGAAGCTCACCTTGTCGCGCTGGGATTCGGTCGGTCACGTCGCGTACGACTCCGCGAAAGAGTCGTGGCCGATCGCGGACGCGAGCCTCCGTGGCGCCATCTACTATTGGACGACGAGCTCCGGCGGGCACATGTCGCGCATTCGTCCGGGCACCGGAGCTGCTCCTGAGATTTTGAACGGCGGTGCCTGCATGGGTTGTCATGCGGTCAGCGCCGACGGCACGACGCTCGTCGCGTCGGTCGAAACACAACCCGCCGTGCTCGAGCCTGGTGGCGGCCGTTACAATTCGACCGAAGGCACCGGCAGCAATCAAAAACGCGCATGGGTTCCGTTCGCGCTTCCCGGCGCGGCCATGCCGTCGCCAGCGACCGCTTACGATCGATTCGCCGGAAACGTCGCCGTGAATCCCGACGGCAAGTATGTCGTGTTCGGCTCGGAGACCATGCATCTCGCCGACACCGCGACGAACACCGAGATCACCGCGAACGGCCTCGACAACTTCGTGCCCGACACCGACATCACGAGCGCCGGCGGCACTCCGATCACGATGAACGGTCTCATGACGCCCGCGTTTTCGCCGGATGGAAAGCACTTCGTCGCGGTCGAAGGCAACGGCACTTGGTACGAAAACCTGAAAAATGGCCGGCTGAAGCTCTTCGATTTCGACGAAACGGCGAAGGCTTTTTCGGGCGCGCGCAACCTCGCGCCAGCGTCGTTCTTCGGCGCGAGCGAAAACGTGATCGCGTATCCGAGCTTCACGCCCGACTCGAATTGGATCGCGTTCAACGTCGGTGTGAAGCCCGACGGCTGCCAGTCGACATGCGATGAAGCCGAAGCCCAAGGCGCGTCGGGCATTTGGTTGCAGAATACAACTACGGGCGATCCCGTACGCCTCACGAATTTGAACGACTCGTCACTCAACGCCGCCGATCACGACATGGCGTACGAGCCGACGTTCAATCCCGTTGCACGCGGCAACTACTTCTGGGTCGTCTTCTCGAGCGAGCGCGACTGGGGCAACCGAATCACCGGCACGCCGAACAACGGCAAGAAACGACTCTGGGTCGCCGCCATCGATCAATCACCAGGCGCCAGCGACGCGAGCCATCCCGCGTTCTTCCTCGAAGGACAAGAAGAGGACACGACGAACATGCGCGGCTTCTGGTCGCTCGCGCAGTGCACGGCGTCGGATCCCGCGTCGACGTGCGGCGCTGGATTCGAATGCTGCTCGGGCTTCTGCGACAAAGGTGTTTGCGTCGACGTGAGCAAGGTCACCTGCCAGGGCGTCAGCGACACCTGCACGACGGTCGCCGATTGCTGCAATCCGAGCGCAGTCACGTGCACGGGCGGCAAATGCACTCCGCAGGTTCCGCGCTGAAGCGAACCGCCAAGACGCCAAGACGCCGAGGAAAAGAACTGGATTTTTGATCCTCTGATCCCTTGATCCTCGGCGAGCTTTGCGGCTTGGCGGTTTTCCCTACTTGCCGGCGAGCGCCTTGAAGCGCTGCTCCGGTCCCGGCGGCGTGTAGATTTGAAATGCGACGAGCTTCACGCCGGCGTCGGGCGTCCAGGAATGCTTCGCACCCGGCGGAACTCCGACGACCTCGCGCGCGCCGAGATGTCGTGGCTTGCCGTCGAGCGTGAACGTCCCGGACGCCTCGATCGAAATGAGAACTTCCCACGAGCCATCGTGCGCGTGCTCGGGCACTCCCGCCGTGCCGGACAAGCGGCCGAAATACGCATCGCCGTGAAGCTCGTCCTCGATGTCGAGATGCGCATGCATGCGGCCGTTCGCCCACGTGAGGTCCGGGGCTCGGCTCGCTTCGATTTTCGCCGGCGGTGGATACGCGCCGCTTCCGCACTTCGTCGTGACGGTCGCGAAGACCGCGACGCCTTCTCCCGAGATCGCATAGTCGGTGGGGATCACGGTGCGGTCGACGATCTCGTCGCCGTCGCCGGGATCCTGCTTCATCGCGTTCGCGTGTCCATGTGCGACCGCCACGATGACGTCTTGGCAACCCTCGGCATGCACGGTCGTTCCAGCGGGCGACAGATCGACGAACGCGACGGTGACGGGGCCCGCCTTCTTGTAGGCGTCCGGCTGCAAGACCGAAGGCGACACGCTCGTCAGCGGAGGGCCGGCCACCTTGCCGGTTTTTTCTTGGCCGCCGCAACCGGCGAGCAGGCACATTCCGCAGGCAAAAATAAGGTGTTTCATCGTTTCACCTTCATCTCGGCGTTCGTTTTTTTTCGAGGCTTATTTTAGGACTAGGCTCCCCCCGGGAA
>JAICXU010000444.1 GCA_025934595.1 Polyangiaceae bacterium
ACCGCGGTGCCGTCTGCGCCCGACACGAGCGCAGCTCCGAGCGCCGAGCCTACCGTCGATGACCTCGATTCGGTGGAGATCGCCGATCCGAGCGCGAGCACGAATGCAAATCGTCCTCCGACGCACCACGTGCATCACGTCACGCATCACAAGTCGTCGGAGCCGACGATCATGGACAAGCCGCGATTTTAGGGGCGTGACGACGCGCGCAGGCGTGCGCCCTTAGGTGATACGTTGGGCGCGTGACACGTCGTGCGCACGCGGTGATCGCGCTCGCTGTTTTTCTCTTCGCGACGACATCTCGCGCCGACGATCCGCGAACGCAATCACGCGAAGAATTTCGTCGCGGAGTCGCGCTCGTGAAAGACGGCCAGCTCGCACAAGCTCGCGAGGCATTCGAGAAGGCGTATGCGATTTACCCGCATCCAAGCATTCTCTTGAACCTCGGCATCGTGTGCCTTCGCACCGGCGACTACGTGCACGCGGAGGACGATCTCTCGCGGTTCTTGGTGAACGATGGCGGCGCCACGCCCGACGAGCTCGCGAGCGGACGCGAGGCGCTCGCCGAGACGCGCGGTCACCTCGGAACGATGCGGCTGAAAATATCGCCGCCGGACGCGCACGTGCTGCTCGATGGAAAACCGATTGCCATCGTCCAGGGCGGCACCACCGAGCTTCGCACGACGACGGGCCTCCACGATGTCCGCGTTTCCGCCGATGACTACGACTCCGACGAAGAGCACGTCATGGTCACGAGCGAAAAAGTCGCGCAGCGCGAGGTCATGCTGACTCCGCATGCGCGCGGCCCCGGCGACGGCCAAGTCACGACGCCGGGAACGAAGCACGGCATGTCGACGCAAGCGATCGTCGGATGGGGGCTCGTCGGTTTCGCCGGCGTCGCCATCGTCGGCGGCGCGGTCTGCGGATTGCGCGCCCTTTCTCTCGCGAGTGACTACAACGACGAACGCCCGCAAGATCCGAGCGATCGCTCTACCGGCGTCGCGTTTCGAACGACGGCAGACATTCTCTTCGCCACCGCCATCGTGAGCGGCGCGGCCGGCGCGTATTTCATTCTCACCGCGCCGAAAGCTTCGGCGAGCGTCCAGCCGTCGGCGAGCGTCATCGCGGGGCCGCGCGAGCTTCAACTTCGCGTCTCGTTCTAATCGCTGGCGCGCGAGGAATTCGGGTCTTTCGGGACGCGCGCGCTATCATCGGCATCATGGCGCAGGTGTCCCGGCCGCAAGGAGGAAGCGTTCCGCCGGTCGAGACGCACAGGTCGAGCCTGTCGATTCCGACGCCGCTTGCCCTTCGTCTTCGTGCCGATCGCATGCACGAGCAGGTCGCGCGGAAGGGCACGCCGCGCCGGCGCTACATCGCGGAGCGCCGCGGAAAAGTCGCGGCGCGTTTGCAAGCTACCGCCGCGAACTCCGGCGCGCTCACCGGCATCGTGACGCTCCTCGACGTCCTCGGTTACGGCGCGAAGACGAGCACGCTCGCCACGTTCGCCGGCGCAGGGCTCGCGCTCGTGCTCGGCGGGATTGCGCTCGCCGTCTCGTTCTTCCGAAAAAAATACGACGCGCTCCTCACGTTGACCGCGCTCGCATCGATCTGCCTCACGCTCGGGTGGGGTCTCATCGCACGTGGCACCGGTGGTGTGTCGAGCCCGTATTTGATGGCGTTGCCGTTCGCGTGTGTCGGCATCGTCGGTCTCGTCCCCATCCCGCCTCGTTTTTCGATCGTGTGCGCGGCCGCTGCGTATGCCGGGCTCTGGATCGCTGCGCCCCGTGCACCTGCGTTCGCGCATCTCTTCGTTCTGTGCGCCGGCGCGGCCTCGATCAATCTCGCGTTCGGTCGTCATCGCGCGTCGATCCGGCTCTTCATGCGCACCGAGCGCTTGAGCGCCGCCGTCGACCGCATGCGCCGCACCCAAGAGCAGCTCGTCGTCGTCGAAAAGCTCGAAGCGATGCGCGTGCTCGTCGGTGGCATGGCGCACGAGCTCAACAACGCGCTCGCGGTCAGCGTCGCTTCGAATCAGCAAGCGGCGAAAGCCATCGATCGCGAATCGCCTGCATTTTCCGCGTTGCAACGCAGTGACGGCGGTCTCATGCGCATTCGTCGCACCGTCGATCGCATCCGTCGATTCGCGATGAGCGCCGACGGCGTGCTCGAGCCCGCGGACATCGGCGCGATGCTGGACTTCGCGCTCGAGAGCGCGATCGGTCGCGCGCGATCCGGCGTCATCATCCAGCGTGCGTACGACGTTTCGATCGGACAAATCGAATGTCATGTCGCCGCCCTCGCCGAAGCTCTTTTCCAGATCGCGCGCAACGCCGTGGAGGCGATGCCGCGCGGCGGAACGATCCAAGCGACCGTGCGGAGCGAAGGCGACCGCATCGTCTTGAGCGTCGCCGACGAAGGCGAGGGAATCCCCCCGGGCGAGCTCGCGCGCGTGTTCGATCCTTTTTATTCACGCGGTGGCAAAGGCAAAGCGAACAAGAGCGGCCTCGGCCTCAGCGCCGTGTATGGGCTCGTCTCCGCGCTCGGTGGCCGCGTCGAAATTCACAGCCAGGTCGGCAAAGGCACCGAGGTCGCGATCGTGATGCCGAAGCGCACGTCCACAGGCAAGACGTCGACGAGACCGCCGCCCGCTCTCAAGTGAGCGCGCGAATCAGCCGATGACGTGCACGCGGATCGTGTTCGTGCTGCCCGAGACGCCGAACGGCGCGCCGAACACGATGACGACGCGCTCGCCGGGCGATGCGAGCCCGGACGCCATCAAGTCTCCCGTCACCCAATCGACGAGCTCGTCGGGGTTCGTGAGCTTCGGCAGCGCGCGCGGAATCACGCCCCAATAAAGCGCCATTCTTCGCCTCGTTTTCTGGATCGGCGAGAAGGCGATGATGGGCACGTTCGGCCGCGCGAGGCTGACGTTGAGCGCGGACGAGCCCGATTCGGTGAATGCGACCAAGAACTTCGCGCCGATCTCTTTCGCCGTGTTCACCGCGCCACGCGCGATGGCCTCGGGAACGCCGGTCGCGCGAGACGCGGACGACGTGCTTTCGAAGAACGAGCTCGATTCGGCTTCGATCGCGAT
The DNA here is from genome assembly GCA_025934595.1 of Polyangiaceae bacterium. Classification (GTDB taxonomy): domain Bacteria; phylum Myxococcota_A; class Polyangia; order Polyangiales; family Polyangiaceae; genus JAICXU01. The sequence goes on from JAICXU010000444.1 coordinate 3,095, forward strand.
GCGGCTCATCATCGACGCGGCGAGCGACGGGTGATCGCCGGTGGCGGTTTCGCCCGAGAGCATGACGGCGTCGGTGCCGGAAAATACGGCGTTCGCGACGTCGCTGGCTTCGGCGCGGGTGGGCCTCGTGGCCTTCGTCATCGATTGCAGCATCTCGGTGGCGACGATGACCGGCCTCCGCACGCGACGCGCGACGCTCAAGATTTGGCGCTGGATGACGGGCACGTGCTCGGGCGGAAATTCCACGCCGAGATCTCCGCGCGCGACCATGACGCCGTCGGAGGCAGCGACGATGCTCTCGAGATTTTCGACCGCGTCCGGCGTCTCGATCTTCGCGATGACGGGCGTCGGATTTCCCCACGCCGCCGCGATGTCGCGCACGAGACGCATGTCGTCGGCGCGCCGCACGAACGAGAGCGCGATGTAATCGACGCCCTGCGAAAGGCCGAACGTGAGATCGGCTTTGTCCTTTTCGGTGAGCGCCGACACGCGCATGGTCTTGCTCGGCAAGTGCACGCCGACGTGATCGCGCATGCCGCCGCCTTGATCGACGTGCACTTTCACTTTTTCTTTTTCGACGCCGAGCACGGTGAGGACGATGCGGCCGTCATCGAAGAGGATCTTGTCGGCGAGCCGCACGTCGCCGGTGAGGCCTTCGTATTGGACCGGGATCACGGTCTCGTCGGTCGAGGCGTCGCCTTCGACGAGATGGACGTCCGAGCCCGTTTTGAGCTCGAATTTCCCTGGAAACGTGCCGGTGCGAACTTTGGGCCCGCAGAGATCTTGGAGCGCCGCGATGGCTTTTTTTCGGTCGGCGCTGGCTTCGCGCAGCCTCTTCAATCGCGCGCCGTGCTCTTCGTGACTGCCGTGCGAAAAATTGAACCGCGCGACGTCCATGCCCGCGTCGATGAGATTCCGGAGGCCTTCCGGTGAATCGCACGCGGGTCCCAACGTGCAAACGAGCTTGGCGCGGCGAATGACCATCGGGCCGCTGCAGCATAGGAAAAAAAGGTACGTTAGGACAGCAGATGGCTACCGATCGTGACGCAGCAGGCCAACTACGGCTCGGCGGGCTCCGGCTCGCCGAAATCGT
>JAICXU010000665.1 GCA_025934595.1 Polyangiaceae bacterium
ACATTTCATCAACCCTCGACGTTATCGTCCGGACGCGCCTCGAGGCCATCGTCGGCACGCAAATTCAAAAGGCGCGGCAGTGAAATTCAACGGGACGGAGCCGGCATCGGGAGAGAACGAATGACGATCGCGATCACGCTGAAGGTTACCGACGGTCTCGTTGTCGCATCCGATAGCGCGACAACCCTCGGAGGCGGCAACACTGGCAACGTCTATAACAACGCCGAAAAGGTCTTCAACCTTGTCAAAGGCGAGCGCGTCGCCGCCGCGATCTCGGGGCTCGGCAACATCGGTCCATCGTCGATGGCGTCACTGATCAAAGATCTCCGCGTTCTCTTCAGAGACGACGCCAAGTGGAGGATTGACCCGAAGGGCTACTCCGTCGAGGAGGTCGCCAAGAAGGTGAAAGATTTTCTCTTCGACGAACACTACGTCCCTTGGCACGAGGTGAACGCTGGCAAGGACCGACATAACTGGCCACCGTTCTCGATGTTGATGTCGGGCTATTCGACGTCGAAATCGGCGCCAGAGATTTGGCAGCTGGTCTTCGACAAAGGAAAATCAAACTTGACTGATCTGACGCACGCTCCAGCGGCATGGATCGGCAACTGCGAGGCGATCAACCGCCTTGTGTTAGGTTTCGACGCTCGCATCATTTCTGCCCTGACGACTTCCTTCGGAAAGACGGACGCTGAGGTCCGCGACGCGTTGAAGACGGCTGCTTTTCTTGAGGCGCAAATCATACCCGGCTCTATGCCGATTCAGGATGCAGTCGACCTTGCGTACTTCCTTGTCGACACATCGGCGAAGTATTCGCGTTACACACCCGGATACCAGACGATTGGCGGGCCGATCGACATCGCCACGATCACGAAGCACGAAGGCTTCAAGTGGGTTCGGCGCAAGCACTACTACGACGCGAGACTGAATCCAGAGCGCCCGTAGGCACGGTCGTCGTTCACGTGTCGTTCGCATTCCGCCGGGATTGAGCGCGACACGTGATCGTCGCCCTCAAAACCGACGGCGGCGCAATTCTCGAGCGGACGCAGTGGTGCCTAGCGCACGCCAAAGCATCGGATGCTGAATCGCCACAGTGCCGCCGCCTCGCTTTTCTTGCGAGATCATTCGATTGATGTCGCCCACGCACACCCAATCATTCTTCGTCGTCACCGCCCATTTCGCGTGATCGTGCGTTTCCGGCCACGACCACGGCGCGCCCAATGGACGCAGGTCGACGTAGTGAATGTCGATCGTCTTGTGCACGCCGTCCGAGTCGCGTGTCGATGCGATGGGCCCGCGAATCCACGTTTCACAATCGATGTCCGCGCGCAGCGTCGGGCCGACGAGATCGTTCCAGAAATCGCGCCCCCACTTTCGATTCTTCGCGATCACTTTGAACGGATGCCCGCCGCGCGTCGAGAGATGCAGCACGTCGGAATCGCCGACGGGCGCCGGCTTGAACGGCTGCGCGAGACGCGCGAGCGTATCGCTGGCGTCGATCATCTTCGGCATGCGCGGCAAATATGTTTGCGGCTCTTGATGATCGATCATCTGCGCGGCGAGCTTTCGCGCGTCGGCGAGGGAGAGCGAGACGCAGAGATACGTCTGGCCGTACATCGGCGTCGGCTTCTCGACGTGTGGCGCGGAATATTGCGGCCACGAGTGCACGAGCCAGAACGCGCTCTCGCTCTTCACGTCGAACGCGATGACGCCCTTCGTGTGACCGAGCGCGCTCCGGTCGGAGCGCCGCACGCACGCGGGCATCTCGTCGTTGTAGAGAATCCAGCCCGTCGTCGCGCGCGGTGACGCGAAAAGGGCGCCGAGCGTGAGGTCGAGCGCGCCCCTTCCAGAGGTCAGCCTACTAGAGGAGGGGAGGACCCGGCCGACGCGCGGGTCGAAGTAGACGTACTCGTAGCCGGTCGCGCGCGCCGAGCGGCTCGAAGCCACCATCCGCGGGACTTTGTAGAGAAACCACCAATCGACGGGCCTGCCGTTTTCGTTGAGGGGCGAAAGCATGCCCGTCCATCGGCTTGTGCGCCGACTTCGTTGCGTTGGGCGCCGGGCCTGCGGCCCGTCGAGAACGCGAATGAGCCCGACGCCCGGCCTTTTTTTTCGGGCTCGCTCGTCCAGGCCGACGCGTCCTCGCAGGGTTACGCCACGTTCGCGCATCCCGCGCGTCGTCGCGGTCGCATCGAAAGCGCGCTGCTCGCTAGGCGAGTTGCTTGCGCGCTACGTGCACACTTGCACGCGCTCCGAGCAAGCGTCCGATTTCGGCGGACAACTTTCCAAAGTGAGAGGTCACACCCTCCGATCACGCCGCGCAAACCCTCGACCTCACGACACAAATCAAAATCGAAAAAAAATCGACATCTCTCACGCAACACTTTTTCTCCGTTGGCCGAGACCGGGTTAAGCGCGCGGCAATCACGCCGAACGCAAAACCAACAACGATGTTTCGAACCAGGAGAACAGTCATGAAGAACCAAGACAGCAACACCCTCATCAACAACACGGTCGCCTCGGAACAGATCTCTCGCTCGGCGCTCGAGCGCGCTCCGCAACGCGCGCTCACGTTCCTGCGAGCCGCGGGTACCAACCCGCAGATCTTCTCGATGCTTGCGCAAGGCGGCTACGGAAAGGAGGAGCACATGGAAGGATGGAAGCTCCTCTTCGACGTATCCGGCATGGGCGGCATCGATTCGCAGGCGATCTCCAACCCGGTCGCCGATGCGATCGCCGAGCTCGACGCGTGGGTCGTTCCCGGCTTCCAACGCGTTCGCGCCGTGCTGCACCACAAATACCGCGAGCAAGAAGGTTTCGTTTTCCAAAACCTCCAAGCGCAACGCGGGCCCGAAGCGGTGCTCTGCATCCACATCCTGCTCGATCGCCTCACCGCGCTCGAGAGCTCTGCCGACCGCAAATCATCGCGCAAGGCCGATCACGCTGCGCTCGACGCTCTCGCTTCGCGCGGCATCACGGAGTCGTCGCGCAAGCATCTGGCG
>JAICXU010000704.1 GCA_025934595.1 Polyangiaceae bacterium
AGTCAGCGACGAATCTTGGCAATGATCCATCACGGGCAGATCGAACATCTTGGCGTATTCGACCGCGCGGCGCATGAGCTCGTTATTTTGCACGCAATCGCCGTCGTCGGTGATCGCGACGACGCCGGCGCGTTTGAGCGTGCCGATGGGCGCGAGCGCCGTGCCTTTTTGTCCGACGGTGATGCAGCCGGTCGGGTAAACTTTCACGACCGCGTCGCGCTGGATCGTGTCTTTCATCAGCTGAATCGTGCCGGCGTTGTCCGCGACGGGCGCGGTGTTCGGCATGCAGATGATGGACGTGAATCCGCCGGCGGCGGCGGCTTGTGAGCCGGTTAAAATCGTTTCCTTGTGCGTTTGCCCCGGCTCGCGCAGGTGAACGTGAATGTCGACCAAGCCGGGACAGGCGATCTGGCCATGAGCGTCGATTCGTTCGGCGTTTTTTTTCTGTTCGGGCGAGAGGTTCGGCACGATGACGCCATCGGCGACAAAGAGATCGCCCACTTCATCCCGACCACTGGCGGGATCGATCACACGAGCCTGGCTGATCCAAAGAGAAGACATAAAAGGTTCAGTCTTGAGTGTCGCCGCCGAGGACGTGTTCGGGCTGGCCGCCAGCGCAGAGGTAAAGCGCGGCCATGCGAACCGCGATGCCGTTGGTGACTTGTTCGAGGATCACGCTGCGTTCGCCGTCGGCGAGTTCGCTGTCGATTTCCACGCCGCGGTTGATCGGGCCCGGGTGCATGATAATCGCGCTGGGGTTGAGCCAGGAAGCGCGAGTTTTGTTGAGACCGAACATACTCGTGTACTCGCCGAGGGACGGAAAATGACTGCTCGTCTGACGCTCGTGCTGTATCCGCAAAAGCATGACAACCTCGGCATCGGCGAGAGCGCTGCGCAAATCGTAGGAAACTTTCACGCCCAGGTCCGTGAACCAGTGCGGCACGAGCGTCGCGGGACCGACGAGGGTTACGTCGGCGCCCATTTTTGTCAGTGCGTGGATGTTCGAGCGCGCCACCCGGCTGAAAAGAATGTCGCCCAGGATCACGATCTTGCGCCCCTTCAGCGAGCCGAGCCGCTCCTTCATCGTGAACGTGTCGAGCAGACCTTGCGTCGGGTGCTCGTGCGCGCCGTCGCCGGCGTTGATCACAGGAATGTCGAGGATGCGGCTGAGATAAAGCGGGGAGCCTGACGCGGCGTGCCGGATCACGATCATGTCGGCGTTGAGCGCTTCGATGTTTTGCGCGGTGTCGCGGAGCGTTTCACCTTTTGTCGTGCTGCTGCTGGCGGCGTCGACGGAGATCACATCAGCGCTGAGGCGTTTCGCGGCCATGTCGAACGCCATGCGCGTGCGCGTGCTGGGTTCGAGGAACAAGTTGACGATGGTTTTGCCGCGAAGAGCGGGAACCTTCTTCACGCTGCGGCCGAGAATTTTTTTGAAGGCGCCGGCGGTGAGATGGATTTGCTCGATCTCGTCGAGGGAAAGTTCCTCGAGGGTGAGGAGATGTTTGCGCGTCCAGGACATGTTAGGAAAGGGGGCGGATCAGGATTTCGTCGCGAGAGGGATTAGCGGCATCGAGCGTCACCACCACTTTTTCGTTTGCCGCGGTCTCGATGGTAAGGCCGAGAAAATCAGCAGCGAACGGCATGCGACGGCCGCCGCGATCGACGAGAATTGCGAGTTCGACTTTATCGGGCCGCCCATGATCGAAGAGTTCGTCGAGCGCGGCTTTGATTGTGCGGCCGGAGAAGAGGACGTCGTCGACGAGAATAATCGTCGCGCCTTGGACATCGCCGGGAATCGATGTTGGCGCAAACTCCTTCGGGATCGGGTGGCGGTAGATATCGTCGCGGTGAAACGAGATATCGATTACGCCGACCTTCGCCTGAGGAATTTTGGCGCCGAGTTTTCGGGCGAGGACGATGCCGCCGTTGGCCACGCCGAGCAGGAAAAGCGTCTTGGTCGAGCGATGGCGTTCACCGATCAGGTGAGCCAAACGGTCGATTGCGGAATGGATTTCATCTGCGGCGATCCGGCGAGGGTCAGGCACGAGAAGCGTTTTTGAACGCTGGGGTGTGGGTTGAAAAGGATTTTCCCGCGATGCCTGAAAACAAAAAAGCGATGGCTTTGTGGGCCATCGCTTTTTTTGATGCAGTTGTTGGTCGGGCGCTTTTTAGTACGCGGTCTTCGGCGGGAAAAACACCTGCCGAGCGGTCGCGAACAGAATCTTAATGTCCAAGAAGAGCGACCACTTGTTGATGTAGAGCAGGTCGTAGCCGACGCGCTTCTCAAGCAGTGACACTTCCGAGATTTCTCCGCGGTAACCCTTGCTCTGTGCCAAGCCCGTGATGCCGGGCTTAACATAGTGGCGTGAGTAGTAGTTGCGGAGAAGTTTGGCGAATTCCTCGTCGTGCTCGATCATGTGCGGGCGGGGACCGGCCACGCTCATATCGCCGAAGAGAACATTGATGAACTGCGGGAGCTCATCGAGAGACGTGCGGCGCATGAAGCGGCCAAAAGCGTAGATACGCGGGTCGCCTTTCTTGGCCTGGATTTTGACCAGCTCGGCTGTCTGGGCCGCGGTGTGCATGGTCCGGAACTTCCAGATGTTGAAGCGGCGCTTGTTGATGCCGGAGCGGAGCTGCGGATAGAAAATCGGGCCCGGGCTCTGCATGCGCTGGATCATCCAAACGAGGATCGTGAGCGGCGGCAGAACGAAGAGGACAACTGGCAGCGAAACCGCGATGTCGAGGGCGCGCTTCTGAATGCGATTAACCGGATTTTCGAGCGGCTCGTCTTCGAGCGTGAAGAAGGTGTATTCGCCCTCGTGGTCGACGGTGACCGGGTGCTCGTAGAAGCTGTTGAG
>JAICXU010001071.1 GCA_025934595.1 Polyangiaceae bacterium
CCGGCTCCTCGTCGGATGCGGGCCCTTCCTCGAGCGGCGACGACTCCGGGACGAGCTCCGATGCCGGGAGGCGATCGACGACACGCGACGCCGGCACGTCCTCCGATTCCGGCTCGAGCGTCGGCATCGTCAGCGATGGCGAAGAAGGCAAGAGCTGCACGGACGCATGCAAATCGCAAAGCATGCATTGTACACCTACTTGCCAGTTCGCCGACTCGCTCCACGGCGGCGACGTCGGTCCTTACGCGGGCTCGGGCTTCTACAGCTACACGACCACCGATACCGGCGGCGGCAGCTTCACGTCGAACGCGATGCGCTTCGAAGCCTCGTGCGACACCGTCTTCACGAGCACGTGGACCGACAACCCGGACGATCCCGGCGAGCCGTACGTCGTCGACTACACATACTCGTCGACACCGATCGCGTGCTGCTGCGCGCACTGAAAACTCCAAGGGATTCGCGCTTCGCATAGACACCTTGACGGGTGTCCATGCTCGCCACTAGTGTTCCGGCGGCATTTCCTAAAAAAGCTCGATTTTCCTGGGGCTTTTGCAATCAAGGCGCCCCCGCGCCTCGATCGGAGAACGTCGACACGTCATGGCCTTTGCTTTGTCCCCGGAACGCGAGCGTGAGCTCGCCGACATTCTCACCCGGTACCCGACGAAAATGGCAGCGTGCATTCCCGCGCTGCATTTGTGTCAGGCAGAAAACGGATGGATCTCCGAAGAGGTCATCCATTGGGTCGCGAACCGGCTCGATCTGCCGCCCGCGCACGTGAAGGGCGTCGTCACGTTCTACACGCTCTTCAACCAGAAGCCGGTCGGTAAGCATCAAGTGTGGATCTGCCGCACGCTGCCGTGCGCGCTCCGCGGCTCGGATTCGATCCTGCATCACTGCGAAAAATCGCTCGGCATCCACGAAGGCGAAACCACCGCCGACGGACGCATCACCCTGCGCACCGCGGAGTGCCTCGCGAGCTGCGGCACCGCGCCGATGATGCAGGTCGATCAGGACTACCACGAGAATCTGACGACCGAAGAGGTCGACAAGATCCTGGGCGGGCTCCGATAATGCTGCGCGCGACGAATTACCTCACGAAGCTTTATGACGAGCCGAAGGGCTGGACGATTGGCCCGTACGAGCGCGACTTGAACGGCTACCAAGCGGCTCGAAAAGCGCTGACGACGATGACGCCGCAGCAAGTCGTCGACGAAGCGAAAAAGATGAACATCCGCGGTCGCGGCGGCGCCGGCTTTCCGATGGGCGTCAAATGGAGCTTCATGAAGCCCACGCCGGACAAGCGTCCGGGAGCGGCTCCGGGGTCGATGAAGCCCGCGTTCCTCGTCATCAACGCCGACGAGGGCGAGCCCGGCACGCACAAAGATCGCACGCTGATGGAGCGGAATCCGCACGCATGCATCGAGGGATGCATCATCGGCTGCTACGGCATCGGCGCGCACGTCGCCTATATCTACGTGCGCGACGAGCTGCATCTCTCGAAGGCGCGTCTCAACGAAGCGATCCAAGAAGCGCGCGCCAAGGGATATCTCGGCGCGTCGCCGTTCGGCGCGGCGTATCCCATCGAGGTGTACGTGCACACGGGCGCCGGCGCGTACATTTGCGGCGAAGAGACGGCGCTGCTCGAATCGCTCGAAGGAAAGCGCGGCTATCCGCGCTTGAAGCCGCCGTTTCCGGC
>JAICXU010000197.1 GCA_025934595.1 Polyangiaceae bacterium
CCAGCGCGCGCGCTTCGTTCCATTCCGACTGCGTGGTCGTCGGCAGTTGCGGCGCGGGCCTGGCGCACCCCAGCATGAGCACCGCGCAGGACGCGGCGCCGCGGAGCACGATTTTCTTCAGCAACGCGACGCGAGCCTCAGGGCGTAGCCGCGACCTTTGGCGAGGCCCACGACGAGCGCTTCTTTCACACGACCGCGCGCGATCTCGCTCGTCGCCGCGCCGATCGCGATCGCTCCGAGCGCTTCGTGCTCGCCACCCGCGCCATCGCATGCGACGCGCGGAACGTCTCTCCAGGGCGATGCGTCGAGGAGGCGCGTGAGCTCCTCGTCTTGCGCGCGAGGCATCACCACGCACGAAGGCAAATCGGACGGGTGAACGTCGGCGAGCGGCGCGGTTTCGCCGTCGCGCCATGCGAGGCACGCCGTGACCTCCGCGAGCACGTTCGCGCCGCGTTCTCTTGCCACTTTTTCCGCTTCGAAGACGACCACCCCTGCCCCTTCGGCACGAGGGCGCGGCGGGTCGCCTTTTTGATCTTCGGGCGCGCGCCGGTACATCGTCGCTTGGCGTCGCTCGACGATCGCGCTCGCTTCTTCGACGCCGCCGCCGACGATGATGTCGGCCTCGCCGCTTTGAATGAGCTCGATGGCTTGCGTGCACGCGCTCTCGCCGGACGTCTCGAGATCGGCGGTGGCGAGCGCTGGCCCGCCGAGACCCAAGTAGATCGTGACGTGGCCGACCGGCGAGCTCGGCACGAGATTCGGAAATTCGGCGGGGCTCGCGAGGCGCGCGCCTTTTTCGATCAAGCGATGCAGGTACGCCGCGGACGCATCGAGGGCACCGTATGCGCTCGAGAGCACGGTTCCCATTCTCGGAACGATTTTTCCGCCCGCGTCTTGGAGCGCGCGCTGCACGACGACCGCGCCGATGCGCGCCGGTCGATCGAGCCGGCGTGCGCGTGCGGTATCGAGGTGAGCACCGAGATCGAGCGTGATGTCGTGCGCGACGGGGCCCTCACCGAGAAGCTCACCGACGTCGCGCGTGGAGCGCAGGCCCGCTGGCGTGAGCGCAACGGCAGCCGTGACGACGACGCGTCGCCTTTCCTCGGCAAAGATGGGCGGATCGTCGAGGTTCGCCTCTTTGAACACGAGCGAGGAATCCATGCCGCCGAAGCCGAACGAGTTCGTGAGCGCGGCGCGCACACGATGCGCGCGACCTTCTCCGGGCACGTGCACGAGCGGGCACGCGGGATCAGGATCGACGAGACCGACGGTGGGTACGATTTTTTGGCGTTGCACGACGAGCGCGCAAACTCCCGCTTCGATCGCGCCGGACGCGGCGAGCGCGTGTCCGATTTGCGCTTTCGAGCTCGACACCGGGATGCGCGAGATTTCTTTTCCGAGCGCACGCACGAGCGCCGCCGATTCCATCGGATCGTTCAGCGGCGTTCCGGTTCCGTGCGCATTGACGTAATCGATGTCGGCCGGCTCGAGCTTCGCGCGCTCGAGCGCAGCTTGAATCACGCGCGCGGGCGTTGCGCCCGTCGGCTCGGGATTCGTGATGTGGTGCGCTTCGGATCCGAGCGCCCAACCCGCGAGCTCCGCGATCGGCGTGGCTTTGCGGGTGCGAACCTCGGTCGCGCGCTCGAGGACGACGAACCCCGCGCCTTCGCCGAGATTGAGGCCTCGTCGTGATTTGTCGAACGGACGGCATGGATCGGGATCGATCGCCGAGAGCGCGTTGAATCCGGCGAGCGTGAGTCGGCAAAGACCATCGCTGCCGCCCGCGACGACGGCGTCGACGAGACCGGCGCGAAGCCATCCCGCCGCGACCATCAACGCATTCGCGCCGCTCGAGCACGCCGTCGAGAGCGTGCGCGTGCGCACGAACGGACCGAGCGCGTAGCTCACGCAATCGGTCGCGGCCGTGAGCGGATGCGAAAGAAGCTCGATGAGCGCGTCTTCGTTGCGCGGATTCGAGTGGAGCTCGGCGAGACGCCCTTCGTTTTCGTACATGCCGCCGGTGGTGCCGCCGACGACGAGGCCGACGCGAACCTTGTCGGGATCGAGCTTCGCTTGCTCCATCGCCTCGCGCGCGGCGAGGAACGCCATCATGCTCGAGCGCGACCACGCGCCCGTCGCTACGTGAGGTGCGTCGCGAATCGTGACGTCGAGGACTTGTCCGCCGAGACGTCCGCGGAGTCCCGTCGTGTCGAAGAGATCGATCTCGCGGATGCCGCGCTCACCGCGGAGGAGCGCTTCCCACGAAGCCTCGCGCGTCGGCGCGAGCGCCGTGACGAGACCCACTCCGGTGACGTAGAGGCGCGCGTTCAGCATCGCCTCTCAACTGCGTGCAGGCGTGCGCGCGTCCTCGGCACCGAGCGCCGCGCGCGAGGAGTCGACGTAGGCCGCGAGCGACGCGACCGAACGAAAAATGGGACGTGCCTCGTCACCCTCTGGAATGCGAACTCCGAAATGCTCCTCGATGCTCATGGCGAGCTGCAAAGCGTCGAGCGAGTCGAGGCCGAGGCCCTCGCCGAAGAGGGGCGCTTCGTCTTCGATCGTGGTGGGGTCTTTCCCTTCGAGCTTGAGCTCGCGCACGATGAGCTCTTTGAGCTCGCGACTGATTTCGGAAACGCTCATGAAGAGAAACCGCGGGTTTCATAGCACGGCATGGGTGGGACGCGAAAGCGCGGCCTTTTTTCCGGCCGATGCGGGTCGCTCGTTCGCTCCGTGGTCTCGAACGCAATGCTCTACGCGGGAGCGGGGGCCGGCGGATCCACGAGCGGCGGCGCTTCGCCGGGACGAGAGCCTTGCGGCGGATCGGCAGTCCGTTCGACGGGAGGAACGGGCGCGGGCGCAACGAGCTCGGCGGCGCTCCGAGGCGGATTCGCGTCGGGAACGCGCGACGCCGAATAGGTGCCTCCGATCCACGCCGCAGACACCAAAAGACCCCGCAGTAAAAACCGCGGCTTACGCGACCGAGGCAGGCGGAAAGCAGACTCGCCCATGACAAAAAGATAGCGCGCCCAAGTCGACGCCGCCATGCGCGTTTACGCGGCCCCACGACGCGCGGCGGTATGCGCGCTATCGCTTTTTCGGCTAGGTTCGTGCCACCCATGGGGACACTCGTCGAATATTCGACCGACAAAGGCGTCGCGACGCTCGTTTTGAGCGATCCGCCGGTGAACGCGTACACGCACGAAATGTTCAAAGAGCTCGACGCGTGCATTCTCGAGGCACGTTTCGACGAAGACGTGCACGTCTTGATCGTCACCGGCCACGGCGAAAAACATTTCTGCGCAGGCGCGAACATCAACATGCTTCGCGAGGCCGACGCGTCGTTCAAATATTATTTTTGTCTTCACGCGAACGAGACGCTGCAGCGGCTCGAGCAAACACCGAAGCTCGTCATCGCAGCGCTCAATGGTCACGCCGTCGGCGGCGGTCTCGAGGTCGCGCTCGCGTGCGATTTGCGAATCGCGCGAAGCGGACCGTTCGTGGTCGGCTTGCCCGAAGTGAATCTCGGCGTGCTCCCCGGCACCGGCGGAACGCAGCGCCTGTCGCGCGTCATCGGTGCGAGCCGCGCGATCGAGCTCATCGCCGAGGGCGCGAACATTCCGTTCGAGGAAGCGAAGCGCCTCGGGCTCGTGAACAAGCTCTGGGAATGTGCGTCGCACGAAGCGTTCATGAAACGCGTGCGCGATTATGCGCACGAGTTCGTGCCACCGGGAAAAGCAGCGCTCGCCGTCGGCCGCATGAAGCGCAGCATTTTGAGCGGGATCGAGATGAGCCTCGGCGAAGGCCTCGCCCTCGAGCGCGAAATGCAAGCGCAGCTCTTCGCGTCGCAAGACGCGAAAGAAGGGCTCAACGCGTACACGGAAAAGCGGAAGCCAACGTTCCGAGGACGGTGACGATGGTGACCGTGACCTCGACCTCGACCGAGACCTAGGCTTGCACCGCGGCACAAAATGAAAACAGAGGCTCCGACGCGAAGTCGAAGCCTCCGTTTTTTCCTAGGTCTCGGTCGAGGTCTAGGTCGAGGTGGTCTTCTCAGCCTCCACCCGGCAAACAGAACCCCGTCGCCGTGTTGCAGCTCGCGCCTTGAATGCAATCGAGCGCCGTGTTTTGGCAGGGGAACGCGCACTTCTGGAATTGCGTGTTGCAATGCGCGAGGCCGCAATTCGAGTCGCTCGTGCACGGGAGCGCGAGCGGACCGGGCGTCGCCATCGCTCCACCTGCGGCCGGAGCGGCCGTGGCCGGAGCTCCCGTCGCGGGCGGCGGATAGCCAGCCGTCGTCTGCGGCTGCTGCGGGTAACCTTGCGGCGGCGGATAGCCTTGTTGCGGATATCCTTGCTGCGGATATTGACCGTACGCGGACGCGCTCGGAGATGCTGCCGGTTGATTGCTGCTGCCTCCACCACATGCCAGCGCCACCACACAAAGCACCGCCGACACTCCGACCAAGCACATTTTTCCGAGCTTACGCATAGCGAGTCCTCCGAAGTGCACCGAGGGTATAGAGAGGGCGCGGCATGGTCAATCGGTCCTTACACCTTTCTACAATGCGCGAAGCCCGGGCTCTTTCCGATGCACGAACGAGGAACGCGCGATCCCTCGCCCTTCTTACAGCTCTGACATTTTCGATGCTTGCAGGATGCAAGCATGGCGAGCCCCCCACGTACGTCGACGACTCGGGCGCGCAGGCGACTCTCGCGCCGATCGACACGGCAAGCGCGGATGCATCGGCGGATGCCGCATCGAACGAAAGCGTCGTCGACGCCGGCGACCCCGGGCTCCTTCCGCAGACGACCGACAAGCCGGACGCGAACGACGCCATATTTCTCGCGCGTATGCAGCTTTTGTGGAGCGCTATTTTGCTCGACGATCCGGACAAGGCGCTCCCGACTTTTTTTCCGGAAGCAGCGTACGAGCAAACGAAAGCGATCGAGCATCCCGATGCGGATTGGCGACGCCGGCTCGTCGCGCACTTTCGGCGCGACATTCACGCGCTTCACGTGGATGTCGCATCGACCGGCGTGGGCATGAGCGCGCGCCTTTTGCGCATCGAGCTGCCGGAAAAACGCGCGCGCTGGGTCGAGCCCGGAGAAGAGGGCAATAGGCTCGGTTACTACCGCGTCTACGGAACGAAGATCGTGTGGACGGCGGAGAGCGAGGAGCACGACTTTCCGATCACGTCGCTCATCTCGTGGCGCGGGCAGTGGTACGTCGTGCATCTCACGGGTTTCAAGTGAGCCGCCTTCGCGCTTCTTTGTCTCTCCGGCCAGCGCGCCCTTGTGGTATGGCTGCGGCGTTTTTGGGCTGATAGCTCAGTCGGTAGAGCTGCGGACTTTTAATCCGTAGGTCGCGGGTTCGAGTCCCGCTCGGCCCACTTCGCGCGCATTGCATGCTCCCGGTTAGGTGCTTGCGTTCCTTTTCGGAAGGCACATTCTCGAGAGCTCATGATCACGAGCTCCACGGACGTGCTGATCGTCGGCGCGGGTCCCACCGGATTATTTCTCGCGCTTCTCCTGAAGAAGCTCGGCGTGAGGATCCGCATCATCGACGAAACGAGCGAGCCCGGCACGACGTCGCGCGCCCTCGCCGTGCAAGCGCGAACGCTCGAATTCTATCGTCAAGTCGATCTCGCGGACGACGTGCTTCGTCTCGGCCTCCGCCTCGATGGCGTCAACATGTGGCGTCGCGGTGAGCACGCCGCGCGCGTCGATCTCGGCGCGATCGGCGAAGGCCTCAGCCCATTTCCTTTCGGCGTCATTTTTCCGCAAGACGAGCACGAACGCCTGCTCATCGAAAAGCTCGCCGCGCTCGGCGCGCACGTCGAACGAAGCACGGCGCTCACGGCCATCGAAAGGCACGAGACACGGGTCGTTGCGACCGAACGCGGCCCGAACGGTGAGACCGCCACCTGCGAAGCCACGTTCGTCGCGGGCTGCGACGGTGCGCGCTCGAGGGTGCGTCGCGAAATCGGCGCCGAGTTTCCCGGTGGCACTTACGAGCACCTCTTTTACGTCGCCGACATCCAAGCGAGCGGCGCGCAAATGAATCACGAGCTCCACGTCATGCTCGACGACGCGGGATTTTTGGCGCTATTTCCTCTCGCGGGCGAGGGGCGGGCGCGCCTCGTCGGAACGATCCGCGAGGACGCGGTGAAGCGCGGAGGCGAGCTGCATTGGGAAGACGTCGACCGTCGCCCCATCGATCGCATCGGCCTCGAGATCGACCGCGTGAATTGGTTTTCCACCTATCACGTGCATCATCGCGTCGCAGATCGGTTCCGGCGCGGTCGCCTCTTTCTTCTCGGTGACGCCGCTCACATTCACAGCCCGGTGGGCGGACAAGGACTGAACACGGGGCTCGGCGATGCGAGGACCCTCGCATGGACGCGCGCGGCCGTGATCGCAGGACGTGCG
>JAICXU010001038.1 GCA_025934595.1 Polyangiaceae bacterium
CGAGCGCCGCCGCGAGGGCTCGCACGTCGGACGCAGTGACGAGCACGCGCACCGATTCGCCGCGCGCGAGGGCCACGCGATCGGCCGGTTTTCCGCGCCAAACGAGCTTGCCTCGATCGAACGCGAACGCTTCGTCGGCGACGAGGAGCGGATCGCGCGTCGACGCCGTGCTCACGATGACGCACGCCCCTGCCGATGCGCGCCGCCGCAATATTTTGGGCAGCAGCGAGGTCGCGCGCGCGTCCACGCTCGCGAACGGCTCCTCGATCAGAAGGAGCTCGGTCTTCGTGGACGTCACCGCCTCCGCAATCGCGACCGCGCGCCGCTCTTCGAGGGAGAGGGATTCGACGGTACGCTTCGCGAGCGCCTCGACGCCGAGCTCGCCGAGCCGAGCCGCGACGTCACCCGCTTCTTCTCCGCGGATTTTCGCGGCGAGCGCGAAGACGCGATCGACGCGCGTGAGCTCGGGGAGCGGCGCATCGATCGCGACGTAACCGATGCCTCGACGCGTCCCCGCTCGGTTCGGCGAGCTTCCGAGCGTCTCGACTTTTCCCGACGAGGGAAGCACGCGCCCGGCGATCGCCTCGAGCAAGAGCCCGACGCCGTCGGAAGGCCTGCCGATGAACGCATAGCCGCCGGGCCCGAGCCGCAAGGTGACGGGGCCGACTTGTATCGGTGCAAATCGCGCGACGAGATTCGTGACACGAATCATCCGGGATTCTCCGCGGCGCGCGATGCATGCGACGCTGCTTCCATGGCGAGCGCGATGCAAAGGAGCGAGAGAATCACGATCACCGCCGCCGCCGCACCGGCGAGCGCGCCATCGAAATGCGCGGGCGTGAGCGAATCGCGTAGCGTCCCCATCGCCGAAGGCACGCCGACGAGCGATCGCCAATGCTCCGGAATCCCGTCGAGCGAATCTTGCGCGAGCTCGGGCACGATCAAGATCGCGAGGAGCAGCAGGTAGCCGCGAGGTCGTGATCGCGTGCCCATCGTCGCGGCCGACATCGGAGCGAGCACGAGCGCGTAGGCCGCGGCGTACGGAATCGTCGCCGCCGTCGACTTCAGGATCGTGAACCGGAGCGCCGGGGCGATCGCCGCGCATGCGAGGCCGGTGACGACCGCGCCGAGGCTCACCATCAAGAAGAGAGTCACCGCGAGACCGAGCACGCGTCCGAGCACGTAGGAGCGTCCCGACACGCCTCGCGTCCGGACGAGAGTGCGAAGACCGGATGCCTGATCGTGATCGAATGCGTGCGCCGCCGCGGCGACGGCGAACGTGAAGCCACCGCCCCACGCGAGGACCGCCGCCGTGAGGCCCGGGACGGCGGCGATCGGCGGATGCGCCTCGTGCATGAGCGAGATGGCGACCGCGATCGCGCCGAAAACGGTGACGACGGCGATGCCGATCGAAATCTTTTGGACGAGCCCCGCCACGGAAAGCCGCGTTCCGAGCGCGACCGCGCTTCGAAATCGGCGGGGCGTCTCGGCGGGCTCGGTCGACATCGAGTCTTCTATTTCGCACGGAAAGGACCGCGGCGACAACGACTCGTTCGCTTGCATTCGGCGGCGATTCTGCGAGAAAACGAGGCGCCGCTTTAGCCATGAAGCCCCGTGCGCCCCAGTCTCCGCCGCCGTTTTCGACGCGCCCCCTCGCGATTCGCGTCGTGCGGCCGCTCGCGGACGGCGCCGCGCTCGGTCGCTACGGCTTCTCGTTCGTCGTCGCGATGCTCGTCCTCGCCGGCGCTTCGATACATGCATCTTACACGTTTTTCGCG
>JAICXU010000937.1 GCA_025934595.1 Polyangiaceae bacterium
GACCGTGACTTCGTCGAACGCCGGGCTGCGCATCGCCTTCGCGACCTCGGCGCGTGCCGCCTTCAAATCGTTCTTCGCGGCGCGTCCTTTTTCGCGGAGCTCGTCGAACGCTTGCGCGATCACTTTTTCTTGTCCCGGCGTCGTCTCGAGCCTCTCGAACATCGCGCGCAAGAAGAAGCGCTCGCCGCCCCAGCCGCCTCGCCATCCGCGACCTCGCGATCGATAGCCATCCTCGCCGCGATCATCGCCGCCGCCGTGCCATCCGCCTTGCCAGCCGTGACCGCGCCATCCGCCGCCGCAGCTTCCGCCGTAACCGTAGCCGTACGATCCACAGCGACCGTGACGCGCGACCTTGATGAGCCCAATCAAACAGAGCGTTCCAAAGAGGAACCCGAACATTTTCGTTTCGCCTTTCTCGCGGTCCGGCGTGCGCCGTCCGTTGCCAAGAAAGATTGCGATCGGCGTGTTAAGGAAAAAGGCGTGCTCTCGTGAAGAAGCGTGAACCCGAAGCATGGATTTTGGGCATTTTTGCCGGCATTTTGGCGATTTCGTGTACTTCTCCGAACCGCCCGGAAGGCAGCATCGTCGCGGGCGCGGGCACCTCGAGCGCAATCGCATCGACCGACGCCGGCCGAGCACCCTCGGTCGAAATCGTGAGCACGGGCGAGGCCGTCGACCTCCTCTATACGTCGATGGGCAAAGGCGAAACGGCGCCGGCGTGCGACGCGAGCGCCGACGGCCCCATCCACTGTTTGCTCGATGCACGCTACGCGTCGGACGCAGAAGCGCACATGATCGCGGCCGGGATGTATCGAAAGACCGGCAGCGTCGCTGGTGTCGTGCGCGAGCACGTCATGGACGGTGGATACCGCGGCATGCTGCACCTCGTTCCCGTTCTCCCGATCGGCGCCGATCGCGTGCACTTGCAACGCGTGTCCGACTCGCTCGACGACTACGACGAATTCTTCGCCGCGCTCGAATCAAATGGCAACCAAAAGATTGCGTATCGCTGGCGCGCGCTCGGGTTGCGATTTTTTCGATCCGTCAAGGCCCGCACGCCGTCGGCCTACGCGAGCGGATGGACCGTCGCCTACAACGTCGACGGCTCGCTCAATCACACCGATACCTCGGTGCGCGAAACGATGTTCCACGAAATCTTCCACTTGAACGACAGCGCGCACGGCGACAAGGGCGAAGACTGGTCGGACAAGCGGCTCGAGCCCACGTACGAAAAAATCGTCGCGCACTGCAAGACGAGCACGCCGTGCCTCGCGAAGTTCGCGCCGAACGACACGAAAGTGAAAGGCGGCACGTACTACGCTTTCCAGCCCGGCAACGACGTGCGCGAGTACGCGGCCGAGCTCGCGGTTCGCTATTACAAAGAGCAGCGCGGCGTGCTCGGCATGGGGCCCGTCGTCAAAACGCCCTTCAAATGCACGGGCGCCGACAACGAGAAGAGCTGGAACGCGATGGTCGCCGAGTTCTTCGGCGGCATCGATCTCACGCCGGCGTGTCCGTGACGAGCGCAAAGCGGCCGAGCCAACCCTGTGTAAAGACTCGAATAGCGACGCTCGCTTCTCGTCTATCGTGATCCTGGACCATGTGCGCGCTATCGCGCGCGAGGAGCTCGCCCGCATGAAACCGTCTCGTTTTGCGTTCGCTTCCATGTTGCTCGCCGCCGGCCTCACCACGCTGCCCGCGTCGGCTGCCGTCATCGAAACTCTCACGCTCGAGAGCCAAACCGCACCGGCGAAGCCGCAGGCCGTTCAAATCGAAGAAATCTTGCTCGGTGCGCCGGGGGCCGACGGCAAGATCGGCTACACGGCGCTCGCGCAGCGAAACCGCGGCGTCAAATATTCGATCCTGCGCGTCCGCGTGAAGCCGGGGTCCGCGGCCGAGCAGCTCGCGGCAGACGGCAAGGCGCATCGCGTGTTTTCGCGCGCGAAGATCCAGATCGTCCAAGCGAACGGCGCGCAAGAGCAGACGCTCTACGCGTTGGACCTCGAAAACGCCAAGGTGACGAGCTTCGAGAGCGCGACCATCGAAGGCAAGGCCGTGAGCTACGCC
>JAICXU010000805.1 GCA_025934595.1 Polyangiaceae bacterium
CGAACCGGCGGTCGGCGAGTCGCTCTATTTCGCGACCGAGGGACGCGATCTCGTGACGAGCCCCCTAGAAGGCGTCGAGCGGCCGTCCAAAGAAATCGTCAGCGCGTATCCGTCCATCCGCGAGACAGCCAAGAAACACTGAGTTACAACCCTCGGCATGCTCGCAGTGCCTCCTCGCATCGAGGTCGTGCGTCGTCCGATCGAAACGCAGCGGCTCGTCCTCGTGCCGATCGAGACGTCGGACTCCGCCGATTTGTGGAGCGCCGTCCAGAGCTCGCGCTCCGAGCTCGAGCCGTGGCTGCCGTGGGTTCCGTTCAACGCCGACCAAGACGCGAGCTATCGCTACGCGGACGCGAGCGCGCAAGATTGGGACAATGCGCGCGCGTGCCGCTTCGGCATTCGCGACAAGAAAGGGCGAAAGCTCTACGGCGTCGTCGGGCTGGAAGCGTTCGCGCATCTCCATCAGAGCGTCGAGCTCGGCTACTGGCTGCGCACCGACGCGACCGGCCACGGGTACATGACCGAGGCGGCGCGCGCGATCGTCGGTTGGGCGTTCACCGTTTTGCACGCGCATCGCGTCCGCGTCGCGGCGGCGACGGACAATCGCGCGTCACTCGCGGTCATCGGGCGGCTCGGTTTTCGCTTCGAAGGCATCGCGCGGCAAGCCGAGCGCTGCCACGGCCGCTGGCTCGATCACGCCGTGTTCGGCATGCTCGCGACCGACGCTCGAGCCTGAGAGATCAGCGCGCAGACGCAATCGATGCCTTCGACGCTCTGTGCGCCGTACCAGCAGAGATCTTTCCCGCTCGTGAAGACGACTTTCGCAGCGAGCGGGAGCGCGCGGAAGACCTTCGCGTCTTCTTCGCTGAACGGGTGCGGCTCGTCGGGCAAGAGCACGAGCTCGGGCGCGCGCCCCACGACCTCGCCCATCGTCACGCGCGGGTAGCGCACGTCGCGGTCGGCCGTGCGCTCCTTCGGCAAGGGTCGCGCGTTGCCGAGATCGGCGGCGAGGGGGTAGCGGCGCTCGCGATCGGCGAACACATTTTGCGCGCCGGCGAGATCCATCATGTCGCTGATGAACGTCGCACCGTGGATCGTCATGAGCGGATCCATCCAGATCGGACAAAACGCACGAAGCGGCTTTTTTTTCGCTCGATCCGCCTCCGCTCGTTTGAGCGCGTCGTACGCCTGCTTGCAAAGCAGCCGCGCTTTTTCGTCGCGCTCGACGCGAAAGATACGGGCCAGACGCGCGAGATGGGCGATCCCTTCCGCCACGCGCTTCGGAAACGCGATGTACGTACGCACGCCGTTCTTCAAAAGCTCTTCGATGTCGCTCCGCGTGTTCTCCTCTTGATTCGCGAGCACCAAATCCGGCGAAAGGTCCAAGATGTCTTTCACGCGCGGATTTTTCGTACCGCCGATGCTCGGAAGATTTCGAACGACGTCCTCAGGCAGCTCGCAATAGTCGGTTCGGGCCACGAGCGACGATGCGCAGCCGAGCGCCGCCACCGACAGCGTGTCGCTCGGAACGAGAGACACCACACGCTTCGGCGCATTGCCGAACGAAAGCTCGCGACCGTGATCGTCCGAAATTTTCAGCACGAAATCACTCGCTCGAATCGTCGTATTCGTCTTCGGGATTCTTGGGAGGCGGAGGCGCAGGAGGCCCGCCGTCCGCATGCACGCCGACCTTCGCCGCGCAGTCGGCCCACGTGGGATCGTCGCAGGCCTTCGCCGATGCCATGCATGCGACCACGTTCTTGCCCTCGTGCTCCATCAGTCTGTCGATGACGAAGCGGCATCCGCGCGCGCAGGCGTCCTCGTCGCATGCCTTCGCGCGAGCGCGGCAGTCCTCGACACACGCCGATTCGTGTTTGCCTTCGGGCGCCGTCGCCGACGGACAACCCGTCGAAAAAACGGCGAGCGCCAAGACGCATGTCGTAAGCGATTTCATTCGATCCGAGCCAGCGAAAGAAAAGAAGCTTCGAAGGCGACTTCCTGACGCCGAGCTTGCGTGAGGCGCACCACGATTTTCGGCTTGGCCCCGCGCGTATCGAGGCCGAGCACGATCCCTCGCGCGACGTCCTCCGGATCGACCGCGACCGAGAGGACGTCGATGCCGTCGAGCTCGTGAGCGATGGAGTGAATCTCTCCGGCGAGCCCGGTCGATACGACGAGGATGGCCGTTTGGGTCGCCCTGATTTCTGCCGCGAGCGCTTCTGCGCCCGCATAGGGCTCGACGAGCTCGTCGTGCGCCAAACCAGCTATTTTTCCCGCGCTTCCGAGATCGCGGGCGATGTTTTTGGCCGCCGTCTCGCTCGCCGCGTCGCCCGAATTGAACGTGACGAGGATCTCGACGCGCCCACCGGCTCGCGCCACGAAATGGCGATCGTAGTCCGCAGCCTTGACGACGAACGGCGCGAGGGCCGACGACGGCGTCGCGCC
>JAICXU010001023.1 GCA_025934595.1 Polyangiaceae bacterium
CCATCGTGAGCATCAAGAGGATGAGCGCGAACTGCGTCGTGACGTCGTTGGTCTTCGGCCGAATGATCGGCAGCACCGTGACCATCGCCGTGTCGAACGCGATGAGGAGGTGCGATCGAACGATGCGCGATGGCAGCGCATAGACCTCGAGCAGCTCGGCGGGATCGAGATCCTCTTTGCCGGCGATGAGCGCCCCAAGCGTCGGCCAGAGTCGCCTCGTGCTCACTATCATCGCCACGATCCCGAGGAGCGCGTTCGTGACGAACACGCCCGTGATCACCGGCGAGGACGCGCGGAGCACGGCGTCGTCCAGGAGGAGAAGCCGCGGCGCGAATGCGGTCACGAGGATCGCGAGCACGAGCCAGACGAGGATCTGGATGATCACGAGACGCGCCACGAATCGGGCGACGCGGAGCCTCATTTCGATACGCTCGCTGTCGGCGCCGCTTTCGGTCGTGCCGGCGGCCTCGTCGAACGGCGCGGTCCTTCGATCGGAAAAATGAGGTGGAACGTCGATCCCTTGCCGACCTCGCTCTCGATCTCGATGTAGCCGCCATGGAGCAGAAGGAGGCGACGTGCGATCGCGAGGCCGAGGCCGGTGCCGCGTCGTCGTCGTCGCTCCTCCTTCGTTTGTCGATACTCCTCGAAGATGCGGCTCTTCTCTTCCGCGCTGATGCCGGGCCCGCTGTCCGTGACGCTCACCTTCGCGTAATTGCCTTGCACCGAGACGTCGACGACGACGTCGCCGCGCTCGGTGAACTTGATCGCGTTGCCGATCACGTTCGTGAGCACTTGGCGTACGCGGCGCGGGTCCGCGTCGATGAGCACGTCGCGCTCACCGGTTTGGCGCACGTTCACGGGGCGAGCGCCGAGCACGCCCGCGGCTTCGCGCAACACCTCGGCTGCCGTTCGCCCGATGTCGACCTTCGATCGCGACAGCTTCAATTGGCCGCCCTCGAGCGCCGAGAATTCGAGGATGTCGTTGATGAGATCGAGAAGATGTCTTCCCGAGCCTCGGATTTGCTCGACCTCCTCGCGCGCGGCGGGCGTGAGCGGACCGTCGACCTCGGCGAGGAGCAGATCGGCGAACCCGAGAATCGCATTGAGCGGCGATCGAAGCTCGTGGCTCACGGCCGCCAAAAACGCGGCGCGATCGCGATCGGCGCTGCGAGCGCGCTCGAGGTCCGATCGATAAGCGCGCTCCGCTTCGACGAATCGACCAATGAGCTCGTTGAACGCGCTCGCGAGCGATCCCACTTCGTCGAACGCGCGGAGAGGCAATCGTTCGCCCGATGGCTCGGTGGGCACGCTCACCATCGCACGTACGCGACGTGCGAGCAGATCGACGTCGACCTCCGAATCGCGCGCGACCGCATACGCGAACACCGCCGCAACGACGACGAACAGCGTCGTGAGCGCGACGAGACCCCCGCCGAGGCCCGGGGCATTTTCCGCAGCCGTCGGCACGCGCACGATCGCGATCACGACGGGACCCGACGAAAACGGGCTGATGGAACGCACCGCGTATTGCGTCTTGCCGAGGTCGGTCTTCAGCTCGCCGTGCGTCGCATCGAGCATGTGCGCGATCGTCTTGTAAGGCGGCGCGCGATGCGTCGCGTCCGCGAGAACGGTGCCGTCGCGCGCGACGATCAAGAATTCGTTTCCCGTGCGTCGCGCCGCGAGCTGCACCGCTTCGACGCGCCCCGCTTCGGTGAGCTCGCTCACGCGCGCGGCGACCGTGCTCGCGAGCAGCCCCGCTCGAAACGCCGCGTGCTCCCCTGCGTCGTGCTCGAGCCGATTCACGCCGACGAGCCCGATCGCG
>JAICXU010000648.1 GCA_025934595.1 Polyangiaceae bacterium
CGGATTCGAGAAGACCGTGCATCCGCCGTCGATCGCGTAGCCGTATTTGTTTTGGCCATACGAAGGATCCGGCCCTTTTCCCTGCGGATCGCTCGCAGGCATGCCGAACCAGCTCATGGAGAACATCACCGCGAGATGCGCCGGCATGTTCGCGTCGAGATCGAATGCGTGATCGATCTGCACCGCCGAGGACGCATGCCCGACTCGCTCGTCTTTCGCCTCACGCGACGCGCATGCGTCGAACGCCAGCGCGCCACAAAACGTCAGCGCGACGAGCGCGCACTTCGAGATCCATCGCGAGCGAAACACGGCCTACCATCATAGCCTTTCCGGGTGATATTTCTCGGAGCCTCATGGAGGAGCGATCCACCGTCGCCGTCGGCGCCATTCTCGCGTGTTGTGGAGGGCTCTTCGGGATCGTCATTTGGAAGGCGTATTACGATCCGCCGAAAAAATTCGACGTCCAAGTCTACGACGCTTCCGCGCCGATCGTCGACGCGTCGGCGTTCACGGGCGAGGTCGATCAAGCCGCGATTTTCGCCGCGCGCGAGAAGCTCGCGAAGGATCGCGCCGGCCTCAAGAAAGCGAAGCCGAAGACCCGCGCCGCCGTGGAAAAGTTTTTCGGCCGACCTCCGGATGCCTGCCAGGACAACCCCGACGGCCGCGTCTATTGCCTTTGGTATTACGCCGACAAACCGATCGCCGAAGGCCGCGATCAGATCGGCGTCACGTTCGACGACCAAGGCAAAGCCGTCTTTCTCGACAACTGATCGAGACACGCCGCGCGTCTGCGCGCTCGCCGCTCAGAGCGTCGGGAGCTTGGCGTTGAGGGGGCACGAGTGGTCGCCGGTGCGCTCCGAATATTGCTGGTGATAGGCCTCCGCCTTCCAAAACGGCGAAATCGGCACGATCTGCGTCGCGATGGGCGCGTCTTCTTCGTGTGCCTTCGCCGTCTTCGCGGCCTCCGCCGCTTTCTGCTGATCGGGCGAGAAGAAAAAAATCACGCTGCGATAGTTCGAGCCGACATCGGGACCTTGGCGATTCACTTCGGTCGGATCGTGGATCGTGAAGAACACTTTCAGGAGCTTGTCGTACGTGACTTTTTGCGGATCGAACTCGACGAGCACCGTCTCCGCGTGTCCCGTGGTGTGCGTGCACACGTCTTCGTAGGTCGGGTGCTCGGTGTGGCCGCCCGCATAGCCGACCGCCGTCGCGACGACGCCCGGCACGTGGCGAAACGCATCTTCGACTCCCCAAAAACATCCCGCCGCGAACGCCGCGAGCTGATCGTTCCCGGTCGGCGTGAGCGCGGTTCCATCGCCCGCATGACCCGGGTCGGTCCCCACGTGCGTGGGCATCGCCGCTTGCGCGCCGGTCGTCGTCGATGCCGACTCCGGCGCTCCGGACGACGCCGCACCGTGACATGCGGAAAGGGGGTACGCGAAAAGAGAAACGGCGGCGGCGAGAAGACGAATCGAACGGTGGCTCATCACAATGGACAATACGAACGACCTGGCCGATTCGTTTCACGCTAATCTCGGCCGAGATGCGGGACGGCGCGATCCAAAATGCCCTCGAAAACACGCTGAAATCGACGAGCTTTTCGAGTCTCGGCGAAAAATACGAGGGAAAGGTGCGCGACACCTACAAGACCGCGCATGGCACGCGCGTGCTCGTCACGACCGACCGCATCAGCGCGTTCGATCGCGTGCTCGGCACGATTCCGTTCAAGGGCCAAGTGCTCACGAAGCTCGCGGGCTGGTGGTTCGAGAAAACGAAGAGCGTCGTGCCGAATCATCTCGTGCGGGTCGTCGATCCGAACGCGCTCGAGTGCATCGACTGCAAGCCGCTGCTCGTCGAGATGGTCGTGCGCGCGTACATCACGGGCTCGACGTCCACGAGCATCTGGACGCACTACCAGCGCGGCGAGCGAACGTTCTGCGGTCACCGCTTGCCCGACGGTCTCCGAAAAAATCAGAAGCTGCCCGGGCCCATTCTCACGCCCGCGACGAAAGCGCCGAAAGGCGAGCATGACGTGTCGGGATCGCGCGAAGAGATTTTGGCCACGCGGCAAGTGAGCGCCGACGATTTCGATCGCGGCGCCGAGCTCGTGATGAAATTGTTCGAGGCCGGTCAGAGAATCTGCGCCGAGCGCGGCCTCATTTTGGTCGACACGAAATATGAGCTCGGCAAAACGAAGAACGGCGACATCCTCGTCATCGACGAAATTCACACGCCCGACTCATCGCGCTTCTGGATGCAGAGCTCGTACGACGAACGCTTCGAAGCCGAGCGCGAGCCCGAGGCCTTCGACAAAGACTTCGTGCGCAATTGGTATACCGATCGCGGGTATCGCGGCGACGGTGAGCCGCCGAAGATGCCGGACGCGCTGCGAATCGG
Source organism: Polyangiaceae bacterium (assembly GCA_025934595.1). Classification (GTDB taxonomy): domain Bacteria; phylum Myxococcota_A; class Polyangia; order Polyangiales; family Polyangiaceae; genus JAICXU01. Next base: position 2,401 of record JAICXU010000648.1, read on the forward strand.
CGCCGCCGAGCGCTACATTTCCGCCTGCGAGCGCATCACCGGCGAGCCGTTCGTGCCGAACGAAGAAGAGCCGATCACGAGGCTCACGAAAAATCTTGCCCCGCTTTCGAGCGGAGCCTCGAGCCGAGGAGAAAAAAAATGAAGCCCGCCGCATCCATTCGCGCCACCGTCATCGTGCGACTCAAACCCGAGGTGCTCGATCCGCAAGGCACCGCCGTGCAACGCGCGCTCGGCCGCCTCGGCTTTCAAGGCGTGAAGAACGTGCGCATCGGAAAGATCGTGGAGCTCGAGATCGACGACGACGGTACGAGCGCCGCGGATCTCGAAGACCGGCTCGAAAAGATGGCGAAGGAGATGCTCGCGAATCCGGTCATCGAGGATTTCGAGGCCAAAATCTCGTAGGATTTCGATCGTCCTCGCTGCTGGCGAGGGATCAATATTCGACGACAGCGCGGATCGATTTTCCTTCGTGCATCAAGTCGAAGGCTTCGTGGATGCGTTCGAGCGGAAGCTTGTGCGTGATGAGGCTGTCGATGTCGATTTTGCGGTCCATGTACCAATCGACGATCTTCGGAACGTCCGTGCGACCGCGCGCGCCACCGAACGCGGTGCCTTTCCACACGCGACCCGTGACGAGCTGAAAAGGCCTCGTTTGGATTTCCTGACCTGATCCTGCC
>JAICXU010000505.1 GCA_025934595.1 Polyangiaceae bacterium
GCCAAACACGATAGGGTGACGAGGCATGCCGGCTCTGATGATGCCAGCGGCCCTTCACCCCGGGGACACCGTCGCGGTCGTGGCGCCGTCGAGCCCGTTCGGCCATCGTGATTTTTGGCAGGGGCTCGCGTGGCTGCGCGACCGCTATCGCATTTTGGTGTCGCCGTCGGTGCTCGATCGCCGCGGATATCTCGCGGGCTCCGACGATCGGCGCCGCGCCGAGCTCGCGCGCGCGATGACCGACCCCGACGTTCGTGCGATCGTAGCGGCGCGCGGCGGATACGGAGCGACGCGAATTCTGGCTGATTTGCCGTGGGATCATGCGAAGTCGAGCCCGCGATGGATCGTCGGATTCAGCGATCTCACCGCGCTCCACGTGAAATCGAATGCGCTCGGGATCGCGAGCGTTCACGGTCCGCACGTGACGGGGCTCGGTCGGGCGCTTCCGGAAACACGCGCCGCGTTTCTGCAGGCGCTCGAGAGGCCGAGGGCGCCGCATGCGTGGCGAGACCTCGTCGTTCTACACGGCGGCGACACCCAGGGCGTGATCGCAGGCGGGAATCTTTCGCTCCTCTACGCGCTCGCGGCTTCGGGCGATCTTTCATTTCCCGCAGGCGCGATCGTGGCCATCGAAGACGTCACCGAGCGCCCGTATCGCGTCGATCGAATGCTCACGTCGCTTATCGCCGGAGGACATTTTTCACGCGCCGCCGCGATCATCTTCGGAGGCTTCACGCAGTGCGATCCAGGCCCCGATGGCGTCACGATCGACGAAGTTTTGCGCGAGCGCACGGCGGGCCTGAAAATTCCGGTGCTCGCGAGAGCGCCGTTCGGTCACGAAGATCGCAACCTCGCGTTCGTGCTGGGCGCAGAGGTCGCGATCGAAAACGACGCGGTTCGCTTCTAGTTACGCGGAAGCGGCGGAGGATTGGTTCGGCTCTTCGGCGCCGGCTCCTCTTTTTCGCCTTCGTCTTCCACGAGCTCCGCGATGTCGTCGACGAGCATGGGCTCGCTTCCGATGTCGATCGGAATGTCGGCGCGATGCACCTCGGTCTCGTCCGAGAAGTCGTACTTCTCTTCGCCGAGCGTCGTCCCCATGATCGTGGGCTCGGGCTCGTCGTCGATCGAAGCGGCGGTCGCGTGCTCGTCGGTGTCTTTCTTCACGTCCGATTCCGCCCCTGGACTTTTGAACGCAGGCACGCCGCCCGGCGCGGTGTGGAGCTCCTCGTCGAGATGCGCGTGGAGCGGCGAAACCGACGAGCGCGAGAGCGCGGGATCGCTCGGAGGCGGCGGCGGCGACGAGGGCACACGCGGCTTCGACGGCGCGACAGGGCCCTTTTTCTTCGATTTCGCCGACGGCCTCGAGTCGGCAGCTTTCGGCGCGGGCCTCTGACTGTCTCCGCGGATCGTCGCGATGATGTCGACGCTCAGCGCTTGCGGCGTGGTGGATTCATCGAGCTTCGGTTTCGGCTCGGTCGGCTTCACTTCCAGAGCGTCGAGCGCGCTGTCGAACTCGTCTTCGTCACCGAGGGGAACCGAGATCTTCCGAGGGAACGGCGACCCAAGGGCGGGCTGGCTCGCGACCTCGACGGTGGGGGGAAGATGTCCGCCGTCGACGTCATTCTTCGGCTTCGGCGCGGGCTCTTTCGTCGTCTCTTTCGCGCCTGTTGCCGGGGGCACCGAGGACGGCGCGGTCTGCGCGGGCGGAGGCGGCTGTGAAAGCTTCGGCGGCGCGTATTGCTCCGGACCTGCGTCGGGGTCCGGCTTTTTCAGCATGTTCGTCTTCGCGCGCTCGAGACCTTGCGTCGCTTCTTCGTCGGCGGGGCGCATGCGCAAAACGCGCCGCCACGCATCGGCCGCCTCGCGTGGATCTTGAATCTGCTCCTCCCACATGCGGGCGACGCGGCGTGCGAGCTCGGCGCGCGCCGCCATGTCCTTGCCGCGCAGGATTTGATCTTCGTAAAGCTGCACCATGCTGCGGTAGTCACCGAGCTCGCGCAAAAGCCCCGCGAGATCGTCGAGCACGGCTTGGTCGGTCGGCGAAAGATCATGCAGCTTTTTCAGGTCGGCTGCGGCTCCCGCGCGATCGCCCGTGTGCTCGCGACGAATTTTCGCGCGCCGCGCGAGGAGCTGGCGCACGAGCGGACCGTCGAACACTTCGGACAGCGCCCGCGTGATCGATTGCTCCGCGCGGCGCGGATCCCCGAGCTTTTGCCCGAGCTCCTCGACGGCGTCGAGCGTCGCGCTGTCCGTGAACGCGATGAGCGCGTCGCCGAGCCACACGAAAGCTTGCTCGGTGTCTTGCAGATCGAGCTGCGCAATGCGCGATGCGCGGCGCAAAAGAGCGCTGCGCGTTCGTCCACCGTCACGCGCTCCGCCTCCGCCCGTGGCGAGAGCCGTGCAAAGCGCGCGACGAAGCTTCTCGCCGCCCGTGTTTTTGTCGCCCTCGCTCGCGTATTGCTCGAGCACGGTGACGATTTCGTCGATCGCGGAGCCACCTGGCTGCGAAGCGGGGACCGGTGTCGAAAGCGCGAGCTCGAGGAAGCTCTTCGCGCGCTCCATCTGTCCCTTCGACGCGGCCACTTGTGCGGCACGCGCGAGCGCTCGCATGCGATCTCCGGGGGCTCGACAACGCGACACTTGTCGCTCGTAGAGCTCGAGCACGTCGTTCGCGCGCGGCGCGATCTTCGCGAGACGCTCGAGGAACGGCTCGACGTCGGCCACGGGAATGCTCGCGAGACCTTGCTCGCCGTGCATGATCGCTTCTTCGGCGTTCATGCCGGCCCGCACGAGCACCTCGGCTTGGCGTACGAACTCCGCGGCGCGCTCTGCGCCTTGGAGATCTTTGATGATGAGATCGTGCGCGAACTGCATCGCGTCGAGGTCGCTCGTCTTGATCGCGAGGCCTTCCAGGCGCTCGGCGAGCGCACGATCGCCCGCTTTGGCTCGAATGATTTCGATCGCGACGCGCGCAGCGTCTTGATCGCGTCCGACCTCGGCGAAGCGCTCGAACGCGCTCTTCAATGCGGCGATGCGCTCGGGGCCGTTGCGAGCCTCGAACCACCACTCACAAAGCTTTTGTCCGACGAGGCCTTTCCAGCCGAGACGATCGCCGAGCTCCACGTACGCGGAGCGGATTTCGGTGTCACCTTGATCGGCGAGCTCGGTCAGAACGGCGAGCGCTTCGTCGCCGCGATCGAGCTTGTCGGCCAAGACGCCCGCGAGCTTCTTCGTCATGACGGCAGCTTCGGCGTCGTCGGCTTCGACCTCGATGCGTTCCGCGAGCAGCGACGCGACGCGATCCCATTGCTCGACTTGCTCGCAGAGCTCGCAGAGACGCGTGAGAGCGTCGAAGTCTTCGAGATCCGCTTTGCGGACCATGTCGAGCGCGCGAATGGCGGCACGCGGATCGTCGAGACGCTCGTAGAGACGCGCGAGGCGAGCTGCGATTTGTCCGCGATCGGTGGGATCGGCGGCGAGCTTCAATTCACGCTCGAGCGCGTCCGCGGCGGCATGCAGATTGTCGCGCGCCTCTTGGAGATCGGCGATGGCTTGGAGGGCAGGGCGGCACGTCGGATCGAGATCGGCGAGGACCGATTCGTAGCGCACGATCGCCGTGTCGACGTCGCCGACGCCTTCGGCGAGGAGCTCGGCTTCTCGAAGCGCGATGCGGGCCTTGTCGGCCTTGTCGACCGCGATATTTCCGAGGCGACGGAGCAATGTGGCGGCTTCGGTGTGATCCTCGCGCTCGACGGCATAGTCGATGAGCTTTTCGAGGGCTTCGCGATCGTCACCGTCTTCGAGGACCTTCAGCCACTGCTCGCGCGCCTGTTCTTTGTCGGCCAGCCGGCTCGCGTAAACGACGGC
>JAICXU010000545.1 GCA_025934595.1 Polyangiaceae bacterium
GAAGCTGCGAGCAAGGGATCCCCCGGGTTCTCTCGAAGGGGCGGCGTTCTTAGCACGCGAAAACCCGCGTGTCTCGAGGGATCAGGCCTTTTCGCCCTCTTTTTTATCGGTTTTTTTCGGCGCGTTGCGGACGGGCGCCTTCGCGTTCACGGTCGCCATGGCACCTTGCACGCCGTTTTTCCCGATCGAAATCGCGGCCGCGACCGCCTTGGCGATGACGCCGGAGAGCTCGGCCTTCTCGATCGCGTCGAAATTCGAAAGCACGTAATCGGCGACGTCGCCCCGAAACCCCGGCGGCGGCCGGCCGATGCCGATTCGAATCCGCACGAAATCCGGCGTTCCCAGCCGCTCGATCATGCTGCGCAGCCCGTTGTGTCCCGCGTGTCCCCCGCCCTGCTTGATGCGCACGTCGCCGAACGGCAGATCGAGCTCGTCGTGGACGACGACGATGTCTTGCGGCGCGATTTTCAAAAACGCCGCGCACGGCTGCACGCTGTCGCCGGACAAGTTCATGAACGTCTGCGGCTCGAGCACCGCCACTTCACCGAAGCTCGCGTTCGCGCGTAAAAACCGCGCCGAAAACTTCTCGCGAAAATCGCCGAGGCTCTCTTTGCGCACGAGATCATCCACCGCCATGAAGCCGACGTTGTGACGATTCGATTCGTATTTCTTGCCCGGATTGCCGAGCCCGACGAGGAGCAACATGGCTAAAAATTCGCCCGCGCCTCGCACGTCATGCCGCGAAGCGAATTACTTCTTCTTCGCGTCTTTGGCCGGAGCTGCCGCCGCCGGAGCCTTGCCGCCTGCCGCTGCGCCCGCGGCAGGAGCCGCGCCACCTGCCGCCGGAGCTGCTGCGCCCGGTGCACCCGGAGCCGCGCCCGGAGCTGCCGCACCGGCTGCTGCTGCTGCTGCCGCCGCTGCTTCTTCTTCCGCCGCGCGATCCTTGTCCGGCGTGACGATCGCGATGAGCGTCTGCTCGGCGGGCAAACGAACCGCGACGTTCTTGTCGAGCTTGAGATCTTTCGTGGAGACGTGCTCGCCGAGATGGAGATGCGAGATGTCGATCTCGACCTTCACCGGAATCACGTCCGGACGGCTGCGCACCGGAATCGTGCGGTAAACCTGACGAACGAGGCCGCCTTCGGTGAGACCCACCGGTTTGCCGGTGAAGACGAGCGGGATTTCGACGTCGACCTCTTCTTCGAGCTTCACCTCGACGAAGTCGACGTGCTCGAGATCGCGCGTGACCGGATGGTACGTGTACGACTTGATCATCAGCAGCCGATCGGCGCCCGCGACGTTCATCTTGAGGACGCTGTTCTTGCCGCGCTCGCTCGTGAGAATGCCGAGCACGTCTTTCGGAGCGACCGCGATCGAGGCCGCGTCGAGAGCTTTGCCGTACGCGATGGCGGGGACTTGGCCGGCCTTGCGGATGCGGCGAGCTTCGCTTTTGCCTGCTGCGTTACGGGGGGACGAGGCGACGGTCGTGAAAGAGGCTGACATTTGAAATGGCTCCTGAGGGGGCGCGTTCGTAGCAGATTCCGCCGTAGCCGGCAAAGGCGTTTAAAGAAGACGAACCGCCAAGGCACCGAGAACGCCAAGCAGAGGATCGGATTTTTGAACCTTTGATTTTGGCGGCCTTGGCGGCTTGGCGGTTCTCCCTCTACGCGAAGAGGCTCGAGACGCTGTCCGACGAGTGGATTCGCTTGATGGCTTCGCCGAGGAGCCGCGCGATCGAAATCTGCTTGATTTTAGCGCATTTCGTCGCTTCTTCACTCAGCGGGATCGTGTCGGAGACGACCACTTCGGTGAGCGGCGACTCCTCGATGCGCTTAATGGCGGGTCCCGAGAACACGCCGTGCGTCGCCGTCGCGACGATCTTGCGCGCGCCCTTGTCCTTCAGCGCCTGCGCCGCGCCGCACAAGGTGCCGGCGGTGTCGATCATGTCGTCGATGATGATGCAATCCTTGTTCTTGACCTCGCCGATGAGATTCATCACCTCGCTGACGTTCGCGCGCTCGCGGCGCTTGTCGACGATCGCGAGGCTCGCATTGAGGCGCTTCGAAAATGCACGCGCGCGCTCCACGCCGCCGGCATCGGGCGACACGAAGACCGCGGCCGCGTCGAAATTTTTCTTGAGGTAGTCCTCGAGCATCACCGGCATCGCATAGAGGTGATCGAACGGGATGTTGAAGAAGCCTTGAATTTGCCCGGCGTGGAGATCCACGGAGACGACGCGCGTGACGCCTGACGTCTCGAGGAGATCGGCGACGAGCTTCGACGTGATGGGCGTCCTCGGCCACACTTTGCGATCTTGCCGGCCGTAGCCGTAATACGGCATCACCGCGGTGATCGATCCGGCGGACGCGCGACGAAGCGCATCGACCATGATCAAGAGCTCCATCACGTTGTCGTTCACGGGGCTCGAGGTCGGCTGAATCACGAACGCGTCGACACCGCGCACGTTCTCGTTGATCTCGCAGAACGACTCGCCGTCACTGAAGCGCGTGATCGTGCTCTTCGACAGCGGCGTCTCGAGATAGCTGGCGATCGACTTCGCGAGCTCCGGATTCGCATTTCCGGAGAAAATACATACTTTTTTGAACACGCCAGCGGACCTCCGTGTTGCGCGGGCATCTAGCTCCGAGGTCGTGAGCTGTCAACGCAAGCGCGCGCGATTCTGGACGCGCGTCGAAGCACGCGCTCATTCCCTCAGGGTTCCGCCTTCGAGCCGGACGATTTTGCCGTCGAGCCTCTTCGCGTCCTCACGATCGTGCGTCACCACCAACGTCGGGACGTCGAGCGAGCGCGCGCACGCCGCCACCTCTGCGCCGAGCGCATCACGAAGCGGCGGATCGAGCGCGGAGAACGGCTCGTCGAGGAGGAGCACGTGAGGATCGCGCGCCATCGCCCGCGCGAGCGCGACGCGTTGCGCTTCGCCGCCCGACAATCGCTGCGGCTTTCGCTCCGCGAGATCGGCGACTCGAAATTGCGCGAGGAGATCGCGCGCGCGCGTTTTTTTTTCGTCCGGCGACATGGCGCGCGGCAAACCGAATCGCACGTTGTCCTCGACCGTCATGTGCGGAAAGAGCGCGGGCGATTGCAGGACCATCCCCACGCGTCGCGCCTCGGGCGGCAGATCGATCTTCGCCGCCGCGTCGAACCAGACGTTTCCGCAGGCGCGAATCGTTCCGCGCGAAGGTCGCGCGAGGCCCGCGATCGCATCGAGAAGCGTGGATTTCCCGGCTCCCGACGCGCCGACGAGCACGGTGACGCCAGGCGGCACCAGGAGCCTACCTTCGAGCTTCGCCGCGCCGCGCGCGATCGCGATGTCGATCTCGAGCGATCGCGAAGAAGAAGCGGCTATCGCAGCATCTCGCGGCATTCGCTGATCGGGCCGTGCTTACCTTCTTTGGTGCACGACGTGAAGCAGCGACGCGCGTCCGCGTTCTTGCCGATTTGCTGATACGCCGCCCCGAGCACGAGCCACGCTTCGCCATCGGTCGGATCGAGCGCGACCGATCGCTCGCCCGCCGCGATCGCATCTTTCGTTTTGCCGCGCTCGAGGAGCCGCGACGCGTCCTTCTTCTCTTCAAGCGCCGAAAGCGCCGATTTCGCCGGCGCGTCGGGCACAGGCGCGGCCGCTGGTGCAGCCGCCGGCGGATCGACAGGCTTCGGATC
>JAICXU010000618.1 GCA_025934595.1 Polyangiaceae bacterium
CGGATCGGCACGAGACAAGCGCGTAGATCGTACGTCGAGCAGCTGACCAGATTTCCGCCGGTCGCGAGGCTAGCTTGCTGATGACCGTGTCTCCCGCCGCAGCCGATGATGCCGATGCCGGCGTGGACCTCGCCGGAGTTTTGCTCCGCGCTGTTCAGTTCGAACGCGCCGAGATTGTAGGCCCACACGAAGTGCGTGGCGCCCGCGCATCCGGGGAGCTTGGCGAGGTCGTCCGAGTAGAGCGAATCGCGGCTCGTCGTGGCGACGCCCGACACGAAATATTTCAAGTGGAGGCTCTCGCCCGCGCTCACTTTGCCCGAGAGCGACGCGGCGCCGAGCGGCAGCTTCGCATAGAGCTCGCCTTCGTTGCCGATGTCGAATCCCTGCACGGTGCCCGACGTGAATTGCGGCGCGCCGTACGCGCCGAGCTTGCCGGACACGCTCGGGTCGGCGCAGCGATCGAGGACTTGGATGTCGCAGCCCTGGTATTTCACGACGACGGTGTCGCGATGCGCGAGCGCTTCGAAGCTCGCGAGGTCGGTCGCATCCCATTCGACGACGAACGGACGATCATGACCCTTCGCCGCTTCTTCGCATTTTTGCGCGACCGCGGTCTGCGAGAGCATTCCCGCGCGACCCTCCATCGTGGGCGGCGGTCCCGATCCCCCACAAGCAGCAGCAAGAGGAGCAAAACCAAGAACGGTGACGAGAGCTTTCATCGAGCGGGTCATGAGATCTCCAAAAGGTCGAGAGCGGTTTCTGGTACGTCACGGGCGCAATCGAGCTTCCTCGATCGCACATCGAACTAGCCTTGATTTACAGCGTATTTCGCGTTCGAAAATCCCCTCGCCCGAAGAGGGAAAACCGCCAAGCCGCCAAGGCGCCAAGGATCAAAGCGATCGAAAGGGATCGAAAATCCAGATCTTCTCCTTGGCGTCTTGGCGACTTGGCGGTTCATCTTCTCGTTCGAACGCGGATCGCGTCTAGGACGGGCCGAGCACATTTCGCGCGATGACGATGCGCTGCACCTCGCTCGTGCCTTCGTAGATCGTGGTGACGCGTGCATCGCGAAGATGACGCTCGGCCGCGAACTCGCGAGTGTAGCCGTAGCCGCCGTGGATTTGCACGCCGTGATTCACGACGCGGTTGCACATCTCGCTCGCGAAAAGCTTCGCCATCGAAGCTTCGCGTGAGAACGGCTTTCCATTTTCCTTGAGCCACGCCGCGCGCATCGAGAGCAGGTGCGCCGCGTCGATGTCGCGCTTCATGTCGGCGAGCTTCCATTGAACCGCCTGGAAATCGCCGATGGCGTGATCGAACGCCTTGCGATCTTTCGCATAGACGATGCTCTCTTCGAGCGCGGCGCGTGCGATGCCGATCGCTTGCGAGCTGATTCCGATGCGCCCGCCGTCGAGCGCCATCATCGCGATCTTGAACCCGCCGTTCCATTCGCCGAGAAGCGCGGACTCCGGAACGCGGCAATTCTCGAACGAGAGCGACGACGTGCTCGATCCGCGCAGGCCCATCTTGTCTTCGGATTTTCCGACGCGAAGCCCCGGCGTGCCGGCTTCGACGAGGAAACAAGAGATGCCGCGCGTTCCCTTGTGCGTCGCCGGATCTCCCGTGCGTGCCCAGACGACGAACACGCCGGCGTAGGGGCCGCTCGTGATCCACATTTTTTCGCCGTCGAGAACGAACGCGTCACCGTCTTTTTTTGCGGTGGTCCGCATCGCGCCGGGATCGCTGCCTGCGCCCGTTTCGCTCAAGGCGAATGCGCCGGCGAGCCACTCGGCGCTCGCGAGCTTCGGGCACGCGTATGTCTTTTGCGCGTCGGTGCCGAACTTCGCGATGACCTCGCCGACCATGTTCGTGACCGCCATCGTGACGGCCGTCGACGCGCACGCTTTCGCGACTTCTTGCATCGCGAGCGCGTACGAGACGACGCCCGCTTCCGAGCCGCCGAGACCCGCGGGAACGTTCACCGCGAGGAGACCCACCTCGCCGAGGCCCTTGATGATTTCGACGGGGATTTTCCCGTGTTTGTCGATGTCGGCCGCTTTCGGCGCGATCGCCCGCGCGGCGAAATCACGCGCGGTTTTTTGGACGAGGGTCTGCGCTTCGGTCAGCGACAAATGCACGTCGCGGACTCTAACTGAAATTCGGCTGTCCGTGACGTCTAGCCGCCGCTCGGATCCGTCGGCGTGCAAGGCCCGAGCGGCGTCGAGTCGTCGACCTCGGTCACGGTGATGCGGAAGTGATCGCTCCAGCCTGCGGAGCTCGTGCCGAAGAGGTATTTCGAGACGAGCGGCGATGCATCGATGATGGGCAAGCCGGCGGCGTTCTCGACGCAGACGTCCGGTCCGTAGTCGTCGGTCTGCGCGACCACGCATTTTCCGTGCGCTTCGATTTGGATGTGCGCCCCGCATCCGTAGCGTTGTCGCGATGCGGCGTAATACCAGCTGCCGTTTTTCGTGTAATCGCCGCACGACATGATGCCGCTTTCGCCGGGGCCGCCGAAGCTCGTGAGCTCGTACTGGCCGCTCGACGGGATCGTGGACGACGCTTTGCCGTGGCAGCCACGCAGATCCGAATCCGAGGACGATGACGCGGACTCGTCGGTCGTGCTCGAGCAGTGCGCGACGAACACCAGGACCGGCAAGAAGGCGAGCCTGCGAAGATTCATGCCTGCGCCTTGAGCAAGGGGTGTTCCGCCTGGATCGCGATCGCGCGCGGAGCTCGCGAACTCACGAAACCGCTCCTTTTTCGCTGATCCACGCGATCCCTCCCGGGCAGGGCACGCACCGTCCGGTGGATCTGCCGACCCTCAGAGCACGCGCGCGCGCGGTGTAGTAAAACGCGGGCAATGGAATCGGTGAGGACGCTGATCATCGGCGCGGGAGTGAGCGGCCTCGCGACCGCCGCCGCGCTCGCGGCACGCGGTGACGAAGATCTCTTGGTCGTCGAGGCCGACAAGGAGATCGGCGGCTACTGCAAGACGGTCACGAAAGACGGCTTCGTCTGGGATTACTCGGGCCACTTCTTCCACTTCAAGCACGCCGACATCGAGGCCTGGCTGCGCGAGCGCATGAAGGGACAGAAGATCCGCACCGTCGAGAAGAAGAGCTTCATCCAGTACGAGGGGCGCCAGATCGATTTTCCCTTCCAGAAAAATATCCATCAGCTGCCCCAAAACGAATTCATCGATTGCCTCCACGACCTC
>JAICXU010000656.1 GCA_025934595.1 Polyangiaceae bacterium
GAAGCGTTCGATCGACAAAAGGTGCTCGCGGGATTGCGCAAGGCGTGTGAAAAAAGGCCTATTTCTCTCGAGCAAATCGAGATCGCAGTCTCCAGCATCGAAGCGGAGCTCATGGACGCCGGCGAAAAGGAAGTGTCGAACGTCGTCGTGGGCGAGGCGGTCATGAAACATCTTCGCGAGCTCGACGACATCGCGTACGTGCGCTTCGCGAGCGTCTATCGGTCCTTTCGCGACATCGACGAGCTCCGCGAGGAGGTCGAGAAGGTCGCGCGGAGCCCGCGCACGACGAGCTCGCCGCCGCCGCCTGACTCGCAGCCTGTTTCGCAAGACGACGTCTCGGAGACCGTGTCGTGAGCGCCGCCGGTCCGACACGAAAGCGAAGTGGAACGCTCGCCGCGTCGAAAGCGGAAGACGTCGATTCGAAATGGATGAAAAAAGCCCTCGAAGAGGGCAAAAAAGGTCACCCTTCGCCGAACCCGCACGTCGGGTCGATCGTCGTCGCGAACGGTGAGCTCGTCGCCGCAGGACATCACGAGCGCGCGGGCGAAGATCACGCCGAGATCACTGCGATCAAAGCGGCGGGGCTCAAAGCGGCGGGCGCCACGCTCTACGTCACTCTCGAGCCGTGCAATCACCACGGCCGGACGCCTCCATGTACGGAAGCGATCCTCGCTGCCAAGATCGCGCGTGTCATCGTGGGTTGTCGCGATCCGAACCCGCATGTCGATGGCGGCGGAATCGACAAGCTTCGTGAAGCCGGCGTCGAGGTCAAAGTCGGCGTGTGCGAGGAAGAAGCGCGCAAGCTCATTGCGCCTTGGACGAAATTCGTCACGCTCGGCTTGCCGTATCTTTCGCTGAAGCTCGCGCTCTCGCTCGACGGTCGCATCGCGACGCGCACGGGCGCTTCGAAATGGGTCACCGGCTCCGACGCTCGTGCACGCGTGCATGCGCTCCGTGCGATGCACGACGCGGTCGCCGTCGGCATCGGCACCGCGATCGCCGACGATCCTCGCCTCACCGTGCGTGATGCTCCGGGCCCGAGCCCGCTGCGCGTCGTGTTCGACACGAAGCTGCGATTGCCGCAGAACGCACGTCTCGTGCAAACCGCACGCGAGGTGGCGACGCTCGTCATCTGCAACGCCGATGCGCCCGTGACCGCGGAAGAAGAGCTCGTCACGCACGGCGTCGAGGTCGTGCGCGCGCCGAGCTCCGCGGAAGGTCGCATCGACGTCAGCGCTGCGCTTCATCTCCTCGCCGAGCGCGGCATCGTCACCTTGATGGTCGAAGGCGGCGCGGAGCTCGCGGGCAGCTTGCTCGCCGCGCGTCTCGCCGACGAGCTCCACGCGTTCATCGCGCCGACACTCCTCGGTCCGCGCGGACGTCCGGGCGCCGTCGATTGGGCAGGCCCCGACAAGCCCGCCGATGCACCGCGCATTTCGAATCCGCAATGGGAGCTTTGCGGAACCGACGCGCACGTGTTCGGGCCGCTTTCGTACCCCGAAAAAAACCCCACCGCGGACGCGTGATGGCAGCCACGTGACTTACGATTCGTAAGAGTTAGATTTAGAGACACGCGATGATCCGCACGATTTTGCACTATCCCGACAAACGCCTTCGGAACGAAGGCAAGAAGCTGTCGCTCGCCGAAGTGAAGAGCGAAGCGGTGCAAAAGCTCATCGACGACATGGCCGAGACCATGTACGCCGCGCCGGGTGTCGGGCTCGCAGCCACGCAAATCGGCGAGGCCCTGCAGCTCTTCATCGTCGACTGCGCCGCCGAAGATCAACCGAGCGACCTTCGCATCTTCATCAATCCGGAGATCCTCGAGCGTCACGACGAAATCACCTGGAACGAGGGCTGTCTCAGCTTCCCCGGCGTCACGGAAGAAATCGATCGCGCCGCTCGCGTGAAAGTGCGCGCGCTCGACCGCCACGGAAACGAGTTCACGATCGAAGCCGAGGAGCTCCTCGCCGTGGCGGTGCAACACGAATACGACCACCTCCAAGGCGTGCTCATGATCGATCACTTGGGCGCGCTGAAAAAACGGATGGTCGATCGCAAAATGAAGAAGCGCGCCGCAGAGAGCCCATCTCGCGAGGACGAAGGCACGGCGGAGTGACGCAGGACGAGCTTCCGAACTACATCGAGCCGGATCGCGCGCCGTTGCCCTCTAGGTCCAATGCGGGTCAGATAAGAAGGCAAACCGCCAAGACGCGAAGAACGCCAAGTGGATCTGGATTTTGATCCTTTAATTCTTCGCTGCTTGATCCTTGGCGACCTTTGCGGCTTGGCGGTTCGCCATTCTTGCTGCTGCTAAGCGAACGGCATTGGTTCTAGCCGCTAGAAGGTCCCCGAAAGGCCAGCGGCGCCGCCGCCGGGAGCCGGCGAAATCCAGGGAGAAATAAGGGGTTTCGTGCTTCCCGTGGTGCTTGCATGCGCGGACGCATTTCCGCGCGGGAGCACGAGGCCCACGATGCCGACGGCGATGCCTGCGCCGCCGACGATGAAGGCGATCGTCGACACCGTGCCGAGCGTCGCCGCGGAGCTCTTGTCGCTCTGGAACTGATCGCTGTCGAACGTGCTCGCGGGACATTGGTCGTTCGGACACTCGTCCTTCAGCGAGCTCGTCTTCGAGATCGACATGAGCCCCGTGACCGAGCCCACGGCGATGCCGACCGCTCCCACCGCAAAACCTGCAACGGCGAGCACGGGGAATTTTTTCTTCGGGTGATCGGAAGGCGTCGATGCGTGACTCGGCATGCTCGGCGCCGGCACCGCAGCGACGGGTGGCGGCGCCGCAGATTCCGGGAGCTCCACGACGACGCCTTTCGTTTCGTGCTCTGCGACATCGACCTCGGCCTGCGCGTGTGCCGTTCCCGCCGTCGCGGCAATGACGTGATGTCCCGGATTTACTTTGTGCGGAAATCCGATCGCGGCGGCGGGAATGGAGACGCCATCGACGTCGACGGCCGGTGTCGTGCCCGAAGGCGCATTTTTCACGGTGATTTGCAGCGCTGGAATGCGCGGCTCGA
>JAICXU010000645.1 GCA_025934595.1 Polyangiaceae bacterium
CGAATCGACGGCGAGCTCCGCAAAGTGGTGATTCTGTTCGCCAACATCACGGGCATCGATCACGAGGTTCCGCCCGAGGTGCAGCTCAATCTGTCACGATCGGCGATTCGCTCCTTCCGCAAGTTCGGCGGCACGGTCGCGAAGGTGAGTCTCGCCGGAAGCGGGCAGCGCGTGATGGTCCTCTTCGGCCTGCACATGCCGTCCGATCACGACGCCGAACGCGCCGTCCTCGCTGCCCTCGAATGTGCGGCGCGCGTGAAAGGATTTTTGAGCGCGATCGGCAGTCCGCTCCAAATTCGCTGCGGCGTGCATGCCGGTCAGGTCTACTTCGGCGCATTCGGAAGCGATCACAGGCACGACGTCACCGTGGTCGGCGACGCGGTGAACATCGCCGCGCGCATCGCCGAAGCGGCAGGTCCCTTCGAGGTGCTCGTCACCGAAGAAACGATGGGCAGCATCGTCGAAGAATTCGTGACGTCGCCCCGCCCGCCGATTCGCGTGCGCGGCAAGCAGGAGACCTTGGCCGTTCGATCCGTGCATTCTGCAAGCGATGGATCTGCGCGATACATGCAGACCCGCAAAAAACAGCGCATTTTGTCGGGCCGCGAGCCGGCGATGGCCAAGCTGCGCGAGTGGGCGCAAAGGGCGACATCGGGCACGGGCGTGCTCGTCGGTATCTCCGGCGAGAGCGGCTACGGAAAGAGCGCCGCGCTCTCGCTCCTCGTCGACGAATGGATTCACCGCGGCGGAACGGGTCTTCTCGGTCGCTGCCGTTACGCGACGAAGGCCGCTCCTCTCGCGCCCGTCGTGGCGATGTTCTCCGCGTTTCTCGGCATCACGCCGTCCGCGAGCGACGACGAGCGATACGAGCGCATTCGATCGGGGCTCGAGCCATTTCATCTGTCCGGTGGCGCGCCCGAGCTCATGGCGCTCCTCCAACCGGTGCGGCGACCCGACGGCGCGCACGAGGCGCTCGTGGATCTCGCCGACTTCGACGCGCGCGAGCGCGTCCTCGCGAGCATTCTCGAATTCGTCGATCGACGCGTTTCGCAAGAGCGGTTGCTTTACGTGATCGAGGATCTTCATCTCGGCGACAGCCTCACGCTCGATCTCGTCGCGCGGATGAGCGGAATTGTGCGCGAAAGACCATTCCTGTTCGTCGCTACCTATCGTCCGGATCCGGCCGTCGCCACGTTTCGCCGATCCATCGACGAAGAGATTCAGCTCGGCCCGCTCAAATCACATCATGTCGAAGAGCTCGTTCTTCGCGAGATGAACGCGGAGGCCATCGATCCGGCTCTCCTCGCGTTCATCGATCGGCGCACGCATGGCAATCCCGGTCACATCGTCGATATCGTGCGATTTCTGCGCGATCGCGAGCTCCTCACGCTCCGCGGAGGCATCGTGCGACCGCCGCAAGCCGGGCTCGCGCTGCTCGACGACGTCGTTCCGAACACGGCAGAGAGCGCTGCGCTCGCGCAGCTCGATGGGCTCGGCGAGGTCGAACGCCGGCTCGCTCGAACCGCGAGCGCGATCGGCGCGACGTTTTCACGCGAGCTCCTCGAAGACGTAGCGGCGGGAGACCTCGACGCGGCGCTCGTCGGCGCGGCGGTCGAGCGGCTCGAGGCCGGCCATCTCCTGCTCCAAGATGCGAGCGATCAGGGCTACGCATTTCGCGACGAGGTCACGCGCGCGACGGCCTATCGAACGCTCCCGGAAGATCGACGACGCGAAACGCATCGCCGCATCGCCGACGCCCTCGAGAGTCGCCCCGATCTCGACTACGCGCGCGACTCGGCGATCCTCGCGGCGCATCGCGAGCGCGCGGGACAATGGCAAGAAGCGGCGGAGTGGCTCGAACGCTCCGCGCGCTTTGCGCTGCGCACGTTCTTGAACGACGAGACGCGATACTTCGTCGATCGCTGGGAGCAAGCGCTTCGCCACATTCCGAACGATCGAACGCCGGCATCGACGAAACAGCAGATGTCGCTCTTGAAGCTCATTGCGTGCGGTCGCATGCGCAAACCGTCGGCGGTGCTGGCGCAGGCGGCGCGTCTCCAGGACGCGGACGCCGAGGAGCTCTCTCCGCACGCGAAGCACCTCGTCGACTATTGGACGGGATGCGCGCTCGCGTGGTCCGGGCGTGACACGCAGGCGCGCGCGAATCTCATTTCGATCTGGGAGACCTCCGAAGATCGCGGCATGCGCTTCGACGCGGCGCTCGAGCTCGCGCAATCGTACGCACGTCGTGGCGCCGCGGAAGACGCGAAAATTTGGCTGGATCGTGGCGCGGAGCTCACGTTCATCGATCCGGTGAAGCAAGGCACGATCGAGGTGCTGCGTGCGGCGCTCGGCTCCGAGACGAACGAGCTCGAGCCGGCGCGTGACGCATGCGCGAAGATCCGCGACGACGCGCGCGCACGAGGTCACATGTCACTCGCGTCGCTGGCTGCGAGCCGCGCGGCGTGGTGCGATCTCCAGCTCCGCTATTTCGACACGGCGCGCGAAGGCTTCGAAGCGGCGCGCCTTCTCTCGCGGTCGCTCGGAGCTTGGGAGCGCGTAGCGCGAGAGACCACCCGCGTCGGCGAGACGCTCCTCTGGCAAGGCCGCGCGCAAGATGCGGTGCCGGTGCTCGAAGAAGCGCTCCGGCTCGCGAAAGACGCCGACGATCCGATCGCGACGGCGGAGGCCATGGTGCATCTCGGCGCCGGCATCGCTCTCTCTCGCGATCCAGCCGAAGGCGTTTCGCTTTGCGAGCGTGGCATCGCGCTCGCTCGAGAGGTCGCGATGACCGAGGCTCTCGCTGCGTCGACGTTGCACCTGCTGCGCATCGCCCTCGTGCGCGAGGACCGCGAAAAAACGCAGATTTTGGCTGAAAAATGCCGATCCGAGGGGAATATCCATCGCACCCCGCTTTTCAAATTCGAAGCCAAGGCCCTGCTTACGCTCGCTGCGGATCGCTGATCTCGAGACGCTCTCCGCATGCGCGCTCGTCGTCGCGCCGAATCAAGGCGGGCAAGGCCCCGCCGCATACAAAAGATATTTTTCTCGCTTGGCCTTGAAGGCGGTGAGATCGCTCC
>JAICXU010000755.1 GCA_025934595.1 Polyangiaceae bacterium
AGCGCAGCGACGCCGACGCCGCCCACGATGAAACCGGCGTTACGAAGAGCATGCGAGGGCGCGGCGCCGGGCTCGAGGATCGTGCGAATCGGAAGGACGCGATGCTCGCCGTCCTCGATTTGAACGGGGCCGTCCCATGTCGCGTTACCGGCCGCGACGCGCACGGCATGCCGGCCTGGATCGATCTGGAACGTGGTCTTTTTCGCATCCAAATCGACTTCGTCGACCGTGATGCGCGTGATGGCGACGCCGCTCGGAGGACGCAGCTCCATCGTCGCCACGCGTGCGCGCACGGTCGGGAGCTCGCTCACGGCTTGCGCCTGCGCGGACTTGAACGCGTCGGGAGCGTCGGCCGCAAGCGGACGCTGCGCGATGGCCTGCAGGGTAGCCGACGCATCGACGACATGCCCGAGGAGCGCCTGACAATGCGCGATGCGAAGCTCGATCGACGGCGCCGCGAACGCCGCGTCCGCCGCTTTCCAAAGCGGGATCGCGCGATCACATCGGCCTGTCGCAAATGCGGAGTCACCCTGTTCGGCGAGCGCTCGTGCGTTCGCGCGCGCTTCTTCGGATTGCGCGTGCGCGCTCGTCGCGACGAAGAGTCCGAGCACGGCGATGAAGCTTCGTGTGACGTTCACGAAACGCACGAGAGCTCTATCTTTTCACAACCCGAGAGGTGGAAGCGAAAATGGGGATCCGGGAGAGCTGCCCGTTGCCGTAGTCGCCGGCTTGGCGACGGTCGCGGTGGTGGGGGATTGCGACGAGGACGCGGGCGTCGTGCGGTCTCCGCCGTGCGCGTGCTTGCCGCCGGATGCATGTATTTTCCCCGTATTTGGAGCGGTATTTACCGGCGGATTTTCCGATGAGCTCGTGTCGGCGACGTCCGCCGCCGCCGCGGTTGCAACGGCCGCCGACGTCGAAGGTTGCGCGGAAGACGGGGCATTCGCGGCTTCGGAAGATGAATCGTTCGCGACTCGGGATGACACGGCGGGACGCGGACCGTCGTGCGCGGCGGCGGCGTTCGCGGATGTTTGACCGACCGAGCTTCCGTGACGAACGAGGCCGACGACGGCGATGACGACGGCGAGAGACGCGAGCGCTCCCCACAACGCCGTGCGCGAACGCTTCATCGGAAGCGGCCCATCGGTCGTCGAATTGAGCAACGTGTTCTTCGACGACGATCGGACGAGCGCGTCGGTCGACGAGACGAGCGAGATGTCCGGCGACGACGTGAGCTGCATACGCGACGAAGAATCCGCCGGCATCGCGATGCGCGCCACGAGCGACACGCCGAGCGACTCGGCGAGCGCGGCCGCCGCGGCCTGCGCGTCCGAGAAGCGCATCGAAGGCTCCGTCGCGCACGCGATCTTGAACCAATCGTCGAACGCGGCCGGCACGTCCGGATTCACCTCGCTCGCTTTTTTCGATTTTCCGAGCTGGATGTTCGCGAAGAGGGCGACGACCGAAGTGCCTTCGAACGGACACACGCCGGTCAAAGCCTCGAATGCTACGACGCCGAACGCCCAAATGTCGGTCGCAGGGCCGACTTCGTCGCTCATGCGCACTTGCTCCGGCGACATGTAATGCGGAGTTCCGACGAGCTTGCCGGTTCGTGTGAGCGTCGAGAGAGCGCGGCCCGTGAGCTCGGCCATGTCCGTCGCGCTCGGCTTGGCCTCGTCGAGGCTGCCGATCAATTTCGCGATGCCGAAATCGACGACCTTCACTTCCTCTTCTTCTTCGCCCTTCGTGAGGAAAATGTTGTCGGGCTTGAAATCGCGATGAACGATGCCGAGCGCGTGCGCGCGATTCAGCGCCTTCGCGGCCGCGTTCATCATGTGCGCGGTGGACGCGAGCGAGATTTTTTTCTCGCGCGCGATGCGATCACCGAGCGGCTCGCCGTGCAAAAGCTCCATGACGAGATACGGCTGGCCGTCGTCGGTCACGTCGGAATCGAAGACCCTCACGGCGTGACGCGTGTGGATCTTTGCCGTGAGCTTGGCTTCGGCCAAAAATCGCTTCTTCGTCTCTTCGCTCGAGGCGAGCGATTTGGAGAGAAGCTTGATCGCGACCTCGCTCTCGAGCGTGAGGTGCTTCGCGCGCCAGACCTCGCCCATGCCGCCTTCGCCGACTTTGGCTTCGAGGACGTAGCGATCACCGAGTCGCGCGCCGCTCTTCGCGATCCAGGCCATCGGCTTCGAAGGTAGCACGGAAGGAGGCACCACGACGGCGGATGACGATGCAAACCGCGATCCCCGATTCGGCTATTTTCATAGCGGATCGTCTGCCCCGAATGGGCCCGCGCACGGCGATTTTGGGTGGACAAAATGCGGTGCAGTGGACGGTCCATGTCGAAGCTCGCACATGCTCGCACCGCAAGGATTGCGCGGGTGCGATCGCGAAGGCAGGCGAAGCGACCGTCGAACGATTTTCGAAAAAATCAGTAACCTTTTCGTGCGACCGCGTTGTCGCCGGTTTCGATCTCACGACGCGGCATGACGCCAAGCAGGGCCGCTGCACAAGTTGCCGCGTGGGAGGGATCTGGCGCGATGCGCACGAACGACGCACGCAGAGAAGTCGGATCGAACCTGGCGCGGAGCGCGACCGCGAACGCAAGCACC
>JAICXU010001061.1 GCA_025934595.1 Polyangiaceae bacterium
GACGACCGGCGGCCGCGCCTGGAGGTCCTCCTCGCCGCCGTCGTTCTCGCCGAAGCCGCGCCCGGCGAAAAAGTCGTCGACGACAGCATGGTCACGCGTCCGCCCGTCGTCACCGTCATGGGTCACGTCGACCACGGAAAAACCAGCCTTTTGGACAAAATCCGAAAAGCGAACGTGGCGAGTGGCGAGGCCGGCGGCATCACGCAACACATCGGCGCTTACAAAGCGCAGACGCCGAACGGCGTCATCGTCTTCCTCGATACGCCGGGCCACGAAGCGTTCACGCAGATGCGCGCGCGCGGCGCGAGCGGCGCCGACCTCGTCGTTCTCGTCGTCGCTGCCGACGACGGCGTCATGCCGCAGACGAAAGAGGCCATCAGCCACGCGAAAGCGGCGAACGTGCCGATGATCGTCGCCGTCAACAAGATCGACAAACCCGCCGCGGAGCCCGAGCGCGTGCGACGCGAGCTCGTCGAGCTCGGCCTGCAGCCCGAAGAGTGGGGCGGCGACACGATCTTCGTGAACGTCTCCGCGCAAACCGGCGAAGGCATCCCGCAGCTGCTCGAAATGATCGCGCTCCAGTCCGAGGTGCTCGATCTCAAAGCGAATCCGAAGTCGGCGGCGCGCGGAACCGTGCTCGAAGCTCTCCTCGATCGCGGCCGTGGCCCCGTCGCCCGCATTCTCGTGCAAGACGGCACGCTGAAAGTGGGCGACTTCGTCCTCGCCGGGCAAGGCTTCGGCAAAGTCCGCGCGATGACGAACGAGCACGGCAAGCAAGTGCACGAAGCCACGCCGTCGACGCCCGTCGAAATCCTCGGCCTCTCCGACGTGCCGAGCGCGGGCGATCCCGTGCACGCCGTCAAAGACCCGAAAAAAGCGCAGGAAATCGCCGACAGCCGCAAAGGCAAAATGGCGAAGAGCCTCATTCCTGCGACCGCGAAGGTCTCGCTCGAAGAGCTCACGACGCGCATCGCGGACGCCTCGATGCAGGAGCTCCGCATCATCATCAAGGGCGACGTGCAAGGCTCGGTCGAGGCCGTCGCCGACACGCTCGCGAAGCTCTCCACCGAAAAAGTGAAGCTCTCGATCGTCCACGCGGGCGTCGGCGCCATCACGGAGGGCGACGTGAACCTCGCGATCGCATCGAAGGCGATCATCATCGGCTTCAACGTGCGCCCCGCCGGTAAAGCGAACGCGCTCGCGGAAGAGAACAAGATCGAGATTCGCCTCTACTCGATCATCTACAACGCCATCGACGACGTGCGAAATGCGATGGAAGGTCTGCTTCCTGCGACGCTCGTCGAGAAGACGAACGGCAAGGCCGAGGTCCGCCAGATCTTCAAGATCAAGGGCCAAGTCATCGCCGGCAGCTACGTCATCGAAGGCGACTTCAAGCGCTCCGGCATGGCGCGCTTGATCCGCGACGGCAACGTCGTGCACACGGGCAAAGTCTCGGCGCTGAAGCGCTTCAAGGACGACGTGAAGGACGTTGCGGAAGGATTCGAGTGCGGCATCAGCCTCGAGGACTTCAACGACATCAAAGAAAAAGACATCATCGAGAGCTTCGACATCGAGGAAGTGAAGCAAAAGCTCTGAAAGAGGACCGCCAAGCCGCAAGGTCGCCAAGGATCAAAAATCCAGACCTTCAACTTCGCGTTCTCGGCGTCTTGGCGGTTGATCTTGGCCCAGCTCTCTCATGTATGTCGGCGTTCTCAA
>JAICXU010000666.1 GCA_025934595.1 Polyangiaceae bacterium
CGACTCGCGGTTCATCTGCTGGATGGCGCGGGTGAGGTCAGCGAGGGCCTTCTCGAGGTCGGTCTTCTGGGCGGTGTAGAACTCGAAGCGCTGCTGGTTCTCGGCGTGCTCGCGCATCGCGTCGAGGTTGACGCTCCCCATGCGCTCGATGAGGTTCCCGAGCTCGCCGATGCGCCCGCGCGTCTCGTCGTCGGGCGGCGGCCGCAAGTGGTAGTCGCCGACGACGCGCGCGAGAAGGAGACCGCGGAATTTTTCGGCGACGCCCTCGCAGAGGTGCGTCATCGCGATCTGGCGCTCGCGAAGCGCCATTTCATGCTGATTCAGGCTCTCTTTCGCGTCGCCCGTCTCTTCGCGCAAATCTTTGAGAGCGGCTTCGCGTTCCGCGAGATCGGATCGAACCGCGTCGTACGCGGATCGCGCTTCCGCGAGCGCGTCCTCCGCCTTGCGAGCGGCGTCGACCATCGTGAAGAGCTCTTCGCGAAGCGCGTAAATCTGCGCGACCGTTTCGCCGAGGCTACGCGCCGTGCCGACGAGCTCCTCTTCCATGCGACGGCGGCGATCGCCGAGCTCTTCGATGCTGCGTTCGAGACGCGTCATCGTTCCGCGCGCGGCGACGAGACGCTCGCGCGCCGACGCGAGATGCACTTTTCGCTCGGTGACGTGCTGGCGCTGCTCGTTCACCTTGGCTTGGGCGTCGGTGGCCTGCGCTTCGGACCCTTCGAGCTCGGTGGTCGCCTCTGCGAGCGCGATGCGCGCATTGTCGAGGACCACGACCGCTGCTTTGTGCTCGTCTTCGGCCTCGCCGAGCGAGGTCCCGAGCTCCGCGATTTCGTTCGCGATGACGGCGAGCCGTTTCTCGGCGGCTGCGATCTCGCTCTCGACCGAATGCGCGTCGCGCTCCGCCGAAACGAGCGCGAGCTCGCCTTTGTGAGCGGCTTGCCGGGCGCTCTCGAGCGCGCCTTGCGTCGCGGTGATCGCGGAGCGAAGCGCTTGATGACGCTCGAGCGCTTCGGTGACGAGCGTGTCGTGCGCGGCCACTTCGGTCGCGAGGAGGCGAGCTTCGTGGCGGGCGTCGAGCAGGCTCGCCGCCGCTTCGTCACCGGCGCCGCCGGAGATTCGGCCGTCCGGAAAAAATACGGTTCCCGTGCGTGTGACGATCGTGACGTCGGCGTTGTCGGCGAGCGCCGCGCGTGCCGCTTGCACATCGTCGGCGAGCAAGGCTTCGCCGAAGAGCGCGAGGACGAGCGGCTCGTCTTCCGCCGCGAACGTCACGTGATCGACGAGGCGCGGGAGACTGGGCAAATTCGAGCTGTTTTGCGAGCTGCCGGCGATGCGACGCGGGCGAAGCGGCATCACCGTGGCGCGGCCATTTTTTGCGGCCGCGAGCGACTCGAGAAGCTCGGCGCCACGCTCCGAGTCGCGCACGACGACGTCGTTCAAACGCGAGCCGAGGAGCCCAGCCACCGCTTGCGCGAGATCGTGCGGAACGTCGATGCGCTCCGCGACGAGACCCGCGATCGTGGCGTCTTCGGTGGCGAGCAGCGATTTGACGCCGTCCCCGACGCCGTCGAGGCGCGTGAGGAGCTCTTCGAGCGCGTGCAGTCGCGACCGGCGCTTCGCCAATTCTTCTTTCGCTTGATCGAGCGCTTTGTCGCTCTCCGAAATTTCGCTGCGGAGCGCGGCAAGGCGATCTTCGGCGACGCGTCGCTCTTCTTCGGTCGTCGCTTTTCCGCTGCGCAAATCCTCCACCGCGATCTGCAGCTCTTGAAGGCGCGTGGCGCGTTCGTCGCGCTTCGCCACGAGCTCGGTCTCTTCCGCCTGCGAGCGCTCGAGACGTCGGAGCATCTCGCCGTGACGTCGCTCGAAGCCGGCGATCTCCGCCTCGGCCTTCGCGATCGACGCTTGCGCGCCCGACTTCGAAACGCGCGCTTCGTTCACGATGGATTCGATCGTCGCGAGATCCGCCGAGAGCCCGGCGAGCTTTTCGTCTTCGGTCGCGAGCTCGGCGGCGCGCGTCTCTTCTTCCGCGGCATGCCCCGTGACTTGCGCAGTGATGGTCGTGAGGTCCGCGTCGAGACGACCGCGCTCCTCTTCGACGACGCGCGCGTCGCCTTCGATCTCCGCCTCGCGCGACTGCAAATGCGCGATCTTGTCCTTCGCGCGATCGATGGCCGCTTCTTGCGCGCGCACCGCATTTTCCGCGGCAAAATTTGCGTTTTGCGCGGTCTCGAGCACCTCTTCGGTCGACAGCGCCGTTTGCTTCACGCCTTCGAGCTCGGCTTCGCGCGACGCGAGATTCGTGCGGGCGCGCTCGAACTCCTCGGCGCACCGCGTGACCTCTTCGGTCTCGAGCTTCGTCCACGCCGTGAGCTCGAGATATTTGTGCGAGGCCTCGTAGAGCTGGAGATCTTCGACCTCGTTCTTGTACGCGATGTAACGCTCGGCCTTCGCGGCTTGGCGCTTCAGCGATCCCAAGTTGCGCTCGATCTCGGCGACGATGTCTCCGACGCGCAGCAAATTCTGCTGCGTCATTTCCATCTTTCGCTCGGCCTGCTTCTTTCGCGATTTGTACTTCGTGATGCCGGCCGCCTCTTCGATGAGCGAGCGGCGATCTTCCGCCTTCGCGCTGACGATGAGCCCGATCTTTCCTTGCTCGACGATCGAATACGCCTTGGTGCCGACGCCGGTGCCGAGGAACAAATCAGTGATGTCCTTCAAGCGGACGTTCACTTTGTTGATCAAGTAGTCGCTGTCGCCGCTCCTATGGAGACGGCGCGTGACCGCGATCTCGGGATAGTCGCGGTACTCGAGCGGGAGATCGGCGTCGTGGTTCTCGAAGGTGAGGGTGACCTCGGCGAACTCGTTTCCGGGGCGCGTCTCCGAGCCGCTGAAGATCACGTCTTCCATGCTGCGGCCGCGCAGGTGCTTCGCGCTCTGCTCGCCCATGCACCAGCGGATGGCGTCGACGATGTTCGACTTGCCGCACCCGTTCGGACCGACG